>JABCZE010000053.1 GCA_013289785.1 Vulcanimicrobiota bacterium
CACGACGCCGATGGCCGACGGATAGTGGCCGGTAACGTCCAGCAGGGGGAGAGCGGCGCGACACTTGGAAGCAGCCGTATCTGCAATGAATTCCACCGCAAAAGGCGCCTTCGTTCGCGAAATGTTCGCCCGCATCGCGCCGCGCTACGATTTGACAAATCGCATGATGACCGGGGGTCTGGACGAGCGCTGGCGCCGCCGGGCCATCAAACTGCTGGCGCCGCCGCCTCATGCTCGCATTCTCGATCTTTGCTGCGGGACGGGCGATTTGGTTTTTGGGCTGCTGCGGAGCGACCCGACATTGGAGGTCACCGGCATCGACTTCTGCCGCCCAATGCTCGACCGGGCGGAGGCGCGGGCCCCCAAGGCGGCCCGAGGCAACGCGCAATTCCTCGAAGGCGACGTCATGGCAATGCCCTTCCCCGACGAAGCCTTCGACGGCGCGACCATGGGCTTCTCGCTGCGTAACGTGGTGGACGTCGATGCAACCCTTCGGGAGATCCTTCGGGTTCTTCGGCCGGGCGCGCGCTTCGTGAACCTCGACGTCAGCAAAGCGCCGAACAAACGCTTCAAGCAGTTTTTCGACCTCTACTTCTACCGCGTCGTGCCGGTCCTCGGCGGAATCGTCGGCGGCTCGCGCGAGGCCTATCGTTATCTACCGAACTCGCTGATTCACCACCCCAACGCGCCGGAACTTCGCGAACGGTTCACTCGCGCGGGGTTTGTCGACGCCGGCTACCTGCCGCTCGTGGGCGGCACGATCGCCATTCACTATGGGCGGCGGCCATGAGCCTCGTCCGGTCGTCTTCGAGCACCGATGAGGATTTGGAAGCGCTCGTCGAGCTTTTCTTTCGCGAACGCTTCTCAACCGACAACCCGATCATCACCGAAGCGGTCAAACGAATGCTCCGCGCCGGCGGAAAGCGATTGCGCCCGCGCATCACGCTGCTTTCGGCGGCGGCTTGCGGTGGAAATCCGCTCGACCATCTTCACTTGGCGGCGTACATGGAATTGATTCACGTCGCGACGCTGATTCACGACGACGTCGTCGACAACGCGCAGACGAGGCGCGGCGTTAACGCTACGGCAGTGGATTACGGCAATCGGGTGAGCGTGTTGGCCGGGGATTACCTTTTTGCGTGGATCTTCAAAAACGTGACGCTCAACTATCCGCATCCCGTCCCCCACGTGCTCTCGGCGACGCTGGCTGAAATCTGCGACGGAGAGGTGTTGCAGTTGCAGGCGCTGGGTAATCTCGACCTTTCACTCGAGACCTACGTTGAAATCGCGCGTAAGAAGACCGCGTCCCTGTTTGCCGCTTCCGCCCAGTGCGGCGCGGTCATGGGCGGGGCCGGCGCGGCCGACATTGCCGCACTGCGCGCATTCGGCGAGGCGTTCGGCATCGCGTTCCAGATGAGGGACGACCTCTTAGACGTGACGGCTGACGAACGCTCGCTCGGCAAACCCGCCGCCAACGATTTGGTCGAGCGTAAGACGACCCTTCCGCTGATCGCCGCGCTGGCGTCCGGAGACGGCGATTTTCGCGCGGAAGTGCGCCGCTTCTACGAGGCAGGCCGCAACGACGCCATTCCGGAGGTCGTGCTCGGGATCGAGCGCGAAGGCGGCCTCCGCGCAACTCGCGCACAGATCGCCCTCTACGTCGAACTCGCCAAGCAAGCCCTGGAGCCGATTACCGCGAGCGCGGCGAAAAAAGACCTGGCACAGCTTACCGACGCCCTTCTATACTAGAGGGCGAAAGGGAATCGACATGACGTTACATCCGCTTCTCGCCATCATCGACGCGCCGATCATCATCGGCATCCTCGTCATTGGAGCGCTGCTCTTCGGAGCCGATAAGCTGCCGAAGCTCGCGCGAAGCGCGGGGCAGGCAAAGAAAGAGTTTCTGATGGGCCAAGTCGAGGCCGACGAGGCGGCCGCAAAGGCGCGCGAGGAAGCGCGCATTCGCGCGGCGACCGCGCAAGCCGACGTCATGGATAACGTCGAGGCCGGCACGTTCTCCGGTGAAGCCATTCCACCGCCGACCCCCGGCAAAGGGACGCTCAGTTCTTAGCGAGGACCAGACGCCCAACGAGGCGACCTGGGATCAAAAGGAGATGCCGATTACGGAGCACCTGAGGGAGCTCCGTAATCGTCTCTTGATCTCGATCGCAACCGTCGGCGTTATCGCCGTCGTGCTCTTCTGGCCCTCGCAGTTCGTCATTCGGTCGATGATGCGCCACTATTTCGGCGGATTGCAGCTCCACGCGTTCGGGCCGGCCGACGTCATTCTTACCGAGTTGAAGTTCTCGGTCGTCGGCGGGATCGTGATCGGCCTGCCGGTGCTGTTCACGCAGCTCTGGCTGTTCGTCGTGCCGGCGGTCAATCCGCGCACGCGGCGGATGGTCTATTCATTCGTCGTGCCGTCGGTACTGCTGGCCGCGGTCGGCCTGGCGTTCGCGCATTTCGTCGTGATTCCGCGGGTGATTGCGGCACTGTTGCAAATCACCGACGCCGTGGCCACGCCGACCTTCGGCGTCGCTTCAACGCTGAACTTCGTCATCGTGCTGCTGGCACTCTTCGCCATCATCTTTCAAACGCCGATCGTTTTGATTGGTTTAGCGCGTCTGGGCATCGTGAGCGCTTCCACGCTGATGCATTACCGCCGGCATGCAATCTTCGGGTTCTTCGTCGCCGGCGGACTCGCCGCGCCGGACGGCAATCCGGTTACGATGGCGCTGCTGGCTGTGCCGATGTACTTGCTCTACGAGATTTCGATCTGGATTATCGTGCCGCTGGAACGGCGCTGGAGACGGTCGTGACGGCTGCGGTGCGCGGGCTCTATGCCGATTTTATCCGAACCTTTGGCAGCGTACTCTTCGCGGTCTGTCTCTTTCTCGTTTGGGGCGTGCTCACGCTGTTCGGCGTCGTCATCGATCAAGGGCGCGATCCGAGCGATTATTTTGCGGCGTACGCCGCTCCCATCGCTCGCGCGATCTTGCGCCTCAACCTCGACAACGTGTATCACTCGCCGTGGTACGTGGGCATCATCGGCTTGATCCTCACATCGCTGGCGGTCTGCACCTTCAAGCGAGTCATTCCGGCGCGGCTGCCAGTCTTGCGCCCGGTCAAGATCGAAGCGATTCCGCTGCACGCGCGCTTAGAAACTGCGGGCGATGCCGCTGCGGTACGCAGCCGGCTCGCCGCCTTCTTCACATCTCGCGGCTGGCGCGTTCGGGAACGAATCTTCGGCGGCACCGAGTGGAGTTTTGCCGATAAACACAACTGGGCGCGGCGCGGCGTGCTGGTGGCGCATGCCGGCTTCGTGATTCTCGCAGCCGGCACGACGCTCTATTGGGCGCGCGGGTTCTCGGGCGAGCTCGCGCTCCTCGACGGCCAAACCTCGCAGGTCGCAAAGACGGGCGCCGTCATCCGGCTCGACGATTTCGCCTATCGCATCGCGCCGACGCAAACCAAGAGCGGAATGGTCTACCAGCCCATCGACTACGTTTCGCACGTGACGGTCAGCGGCAAGGATGGAGTTGCAAAGCACATGATCGTGCGGGTCAACCATCCGATCGACGTCGACGACACGCTCTACTACCAAGCCAGCTACGGCTTCGGGATGCGCTTTGCGATCACGCATAACGGACGGCGCGACGCTGCGCTCTCCGGCCGCACGCTGCTGGAAGGCGATTCGTTCGACCTTCCTGGAACGCAGCGCACCGTGGTTTACGAGCGTTTCGCGCCCACCGTCGACCAGCAGAGCGGCATGCCCACCGCCGACCCTCGCGTCAACAATCCTGCGGTCGTGCTGGGAGTCTCGCAAGCCGGCGCACCGGTCGGGGAGGCGCTCGTGCCGCTGCGGACGTGGATCGACCTCGGTGACGGCTGGCGGTTGGTGCCGCAGAAATACGTGATGTACAGCGGATTTCAGTATCGCCACGATCCCGGGGTGGCGCTCGTCGGGATCGGCGCATTCGTGCTGCTGGCGGGGTTGATCATCTCGTTTTACTTCGTTCCGGCCCGCTTGTACGTCCGCGTCGACGACGAGGGAGAGCACCGCTCGAGCGTCGGCTTGGCGGCGACCACGGTGAAAGGCTACGACGTTTTCGAGAGCGAGTTTGCGCGGTTGGTGGTAGCCTTGAAGGCGAACGGTTTATGAATCTGCCCTGGGACGAAATCCTCATCGGCATCGCGTTGGGCGCCTACACGCTGGGCGCGCTCGCGCTGGTAATCTATTTCTTTTCGCAAGACGACGCGTTCCGCAAGGCCGGCATTCCGCTGGCGATTCTCGGATGTGCCGCACAGTTCACCCAGCTCGCGGTGCGCTTCGAAACGACCCACGTCTGGCCGTTGCTCAACTTGTACGGATCGCTCTCGCTCTTCGCCGCGATGTCGGTTGCGATCTACATCGGCTTTGCGTTTCGCTACCGCCTTTGGTTCGCGGGCGGTTTCGTGCTCGCGCTGGCAGCAATCTTTCTCGCCTACGGCGTCACCTGGTACGAAGGCACGATGCCGCCGGTGCCGTCGCTGCAATCCTACTGGGCCAAGATCCACGTGCCGATCGTCGTTTCGTCGTATGCCGCGTTTTTGGTCGCCTTCGTCTTCTCGTGCATTTATTTGCTGAAGTACTATGCCGGCCGCTCCGGCCACGGGTCGGTCGCGCGCTGGCTGGCGTCCCTTCCGAGCCTGCCGCAGCTCGACGCGATCGTCTATCGGGCCGTCGCGATCGGGCTGCCGCTGATCTCCATCGGAATCATTACCGGCGCGATGTGGGCGCACGAAGCGTGGGGAGCCTATTGGCAGTGGGATCCTAAGGAGACCGCCGCCTTGTTCTCCTGGATCGTCTACCTCGCATACATGCACCTGCACACTCGCCACGCGTGGCGAGGGCTGCGCACGAACTGGGTCAGCGTCATCGGCTTCGCGTCGATAATCTTCTGCTATCTCGGGGTGAACATCTGGATCTCGGGATTGCACAGCTACAAAATGTGAAGCCGCCGATACGAACGCGCCACGCTGGCTAGCAACGAGCGCATCATGATATCTGGTGCGGCGACCATCGCTCCGATCGAGAGCGAACGGCCGGCAAGCTCAGCGCGTATGCGTTCGGAGCGTGCATGTTCGGTCGGAGCGCGCGCGATAAGGTACTCCGAGCGCACCCCGTCGGCGGCCGCAAGAGCATCGCGAGCACGGCCGAACTCTCCGAGGGCGAGGAAAAGCTCCGCGGCTGCTTCGAGCGCGATGACCGACAACTCCATATCGGAGCTGTCGGCCGAAATTTCGGCGGCGCGGGCCGCATGTCTCCCTGCCTCGCCAATCTCACGTCTCTCAAGCGCTACGAGCGTTAGACCGACGCGCGCGTGCCCTTCGACATAGACGTTCCCCACAGCAGTTGCGCTTGCGAGCGCGCCTGATAGCTGCTGGTGTGCCACGGCAAGTTCGCCCGCCGCAAACGCGCATCGCGCCCCGTTTACGAGCATCAACGTCTCGTCGTTACTGGCGCCGAGCGCCGCAAAACCCTCCCGCGCCTGAGCGAACTCGCGGCGCGCGTCTTCCAGCCGGCCAAGCGCGTATGCGACTGCACCCAGTGCGCTGCGGGCAAATGCTACGAGGTAAGAGTCGTGCTGCAGTTCCAGAATCGAGAGCGCCTCGCTGGCAAACTCCTGCGCGACCTGTGCCCGGCCCGTCATTCTCGCGGCATTGGAACCGTACAGCAGGGCCTTCGCGAGCGTCGTTTGCTCTCCAGAAACACGGAGGTCTTCTATTGCCTCTTCGAACGCGGGAAGATTATGCTCGGCATTGCCGAGGTTGCGCCCAACCATGGCCCGCAAGTAGATTGCCTCGGCGCGTAGCGGCGAGGGAGCTGGCAGATGTGGAATCGCAGCTTCGTACCAGCCGAACGCCTCGGCGGCATGTCCGCGCTCGAAGAGAAATCTCGACAGCGCAGCAAGAGCGCGGGCGCCCAACTCGACGTCGCGGTGACGGACGATAGCCAGGTCCAGCGCTGCTCGGATCGATTTCATCTGCGTCTCGATCCGATCGAAGCTACGGTCGCCGCTCGCTCCACGCAATAATTCTCCCCGGTCGATCAGCTGTTGCAAGGTCCGCCGCATCGAGGCTTCCGTGATCGAGTCGTCGACCTCCAGAGAATCGGGCTCGTCGTCGATCTCGTCGCGCATCGCCTGCGCCAAACGTTCAAACAGCCGCCGTGCCCGGTCGTACTCTCCAAGGGAGCGCAGTGCCGACACGGCCTTTGAAATCGTTTGTTCGCTTAGCGGATCGAACCGAACGATCGTGTTCGCAAGGGCCGCGATCTCCGCAACGTCACCCCTTCCAATACCCACATCGAGCAGTCGAGTCAAGAGCTCCATTTGGACGGAATGCAAACGCCGCCGTTCGCGCTCGAGTACTTCATCGTCGAGACCTGGGAAGACAGGCTCCCGATAGAGCGCGGCCGCACGATCGGTCTGCGTCGGATCGCGCGAAAGAATGCTATATCGTGCGACGTCGATCGACCATTGCGCCGACGGCGCCAGCGCAACCTTATCGCGCGTGACCTCGATCCCGCCTTTCAATCCAACCATCTCCAGCGCGCCTTCCAATTCGTGAAGGCGCCGTCGCAGGTTCCCGAGAGCGCTCGTCTGATCGACGTCCGGCCAAAGCTCCGCCGCTAACAGGCCGCGATCGACCGGGCCTTCGCGCAAAGCGAGATGAGCGAGGCACCGCCGTGCGCGAGGCGAGAAGGCGCGCGTGCGCTCTTCGCCATCGGCGACCACACAGAAACGCCCAAACGCGGTAATGGCGACGCCGCGGCCCACCCCGAAGGCTTAGCGCAAAGGCTGCGTTTTCCGCCCTAACCGCTTCCGTCCGGCTAGCTAGAAGAGTGCGAGACCCTGCGGTCCCCCGGCACCGCTTTTCTCTGCGAACGGCGAGCCCGCGACTTGCTTGATGGCACCGGATCCGTCGATCGCATAGACGACGATGGCATTGGTGCTGTCATTGGTTACGAAGAGGTGCTTCCCGTCGCGATCGATTACCACCGCGGTGGGTGAGGTTCCACTACCGTCGGCAAACGGCGACCCCGAAAGCGCGGTCAAGGCGCCCCCGGATCCGATCGAATAGCCCGAGATCGTCCCGTCGCCCTGATTTGCGACGTAGAGGTTCTTGCCGTTGGGAGTCATCACAATGCCAAGCGGCGTAGCGCCCGCCGAAAACGGTGATCCCATTAGCGGCGTGAGCACGCCGGCAGCAACACTGTATCCGCTAACGCTTCCTTGCGCGCCGTTGGTAACGTAGAGTTCGGTTCCTTTAGGCGTCATCACGGCCTGCGCCGGGCCGTATCCGGTGGCGTAACTGCTCAGTTCCGTCAACGCGCCGCTGCGTGAAATCGAGAACGTTGAAACGTACCAGCCGTACGTATCGACCGTGTAGAGGTACGATCCGCCGATGACCGCGTCGCCCGGGTTCGGGTCGCAGAAGCCCGGGCATGTGACGGAAAACGGCGATCCGGCGATGGGCTTGGCCCTGCTGCCCTTCTTCACGAGGTCGAACGCATCGACCGCTCCACCATTGGCGACGTTCACCACGTACAATCGCTTGTCGTGCTCGGAGAGCAGCGGGAAGTTTGCGCCGTCCCCCGCGCTCGTCGAGTCACTCACCAGAGTGAGGCCGCCACCGGAGCCGATCGAAAAGATCGCGAGATTCTGCGAAACAGTGCCCGTCACGTACAGATCCGGGCCCTTCGGATTGACGGCGATCGAGAACAACGACGGCCCGTTTGTCTCCGACGCGAACGGAGACCCGCTGATTTCGCTCAGCGCGCCGTTCTCAGCTACGCTAAATGCCGAGATCGTGCTGTTCTGGTTCTCAACGTAGAGGTAGCTCCCGGAGGGCGCATGCTTAGCTTGCAGGTGGGTGGACGTCGCTGTCGGCAGAGCGCCGCCGCCGGCCTCGCTCCCCGAGCATCCGGCCAGTGCCACGAGCAAAACCAATAGGAGGGCCTGGGGTCCGTGCGATCGGCTCATGCGACAACTCTAGCAGCGGCGTGTCCCGGACTCGTCCCGGCTCGGAGGGGGTTAGAGTTTCGTCCGCGCGGCGATTCAAAGGGCAGACTTACAATATCGCTAAATGAGCCTGCGACCCGTACCTACGCCCTTGGGGAGAAGCTACTTTGTCTGACTCGAATGCCGGCGCGGCCAGCGACGCTGCGGCGCAAAGCGCCGACGAAGTCAGCCGCCGCACCTTCATGGCCAACGCCACGGTCACCATCGGCGGGATCGTCGGGCTCGTGCTGGCCGTACCAATCGTAGTGGCGCTGCTACTGCG
>JABCZE010000054.1 GCA_013289785.1 Vulcanimicrobiota bacterium
GCCGTACAGCGTGGCGTTTACGGCAATCAAGCTCGCGACAGGATCGCGGCCGTCGGAGCCACTGCCAAAGCTGTGCAGTACGCGCTCCGTGCCGCTCGGCGCGATACTGAAGACCGTTCCACCGAGATCGTTGCTGCCGTAGTACGTGCCGCCGTACGCTGTAGTGCCGTAAAGCGTGCCCTTTACATCAATCAAGCCCGCTGCTGGTACACGGCCGTCGGAGCCGTTCCCGAAGCTATGCAGCACGTGCTCCTTGCCGCTCGTTGTGACGCTGAAAACCGTTCCCCCGAGGTTGTAATTCGTGAAGTACATTCCACCATGTGATGTAGTGCCGTACAGCCCGCCCTTTACGTCGATTAAGTTTGCCACGGGGTTTTCACCGTCGACGCCGCCGCCGAAGCTGTGCAGCACGCGCTCGGCGCCGGCGGTAGTGATGCTAAAGACGCTGCCATGGGCCGGTGAGTAGTTGGTACCGCCGCCGTCAAGCGTCGTTCCATAAAGCCTGCCCTTCACGTTCGCCAAAGCTCCATCGGGCTGCGCACCGGAGGTGCCGGTGAAACTATAAAGCTCGTTTTCCGTGCCGGTCGTACTAATGCTGAAAATCGTTCCGTCATCGACGCCGTCCTTCGCGCCGCCGTAAGCCGTGGGACCGTAAAGCGTTCCCTTCACGTCGGTCAGGCTCGCGCTGGGCTCTCCGCCGTCAGGGTATCCGCTGAAGTCGTGCAGCACGCGCTCGGCGCCGGCGGTAGTGACGCTGAAGATCGTTCCCTCGTTGTACGTGCCGCCGTAATATGTAGGGCCGTAGAACGTGCCATTCACATCGAGTAACTCGCCTGGGCCCACGCCGTCGGAGCCGCTGCCAAAGTTGTATACGATCTTATATGAGGACGATGCCGTCTCAACCTGATGCGAGGCGGTGCGAGGTTGGATGGTTAACGGCGCTTGCAGTCCGCCGCCGCACGCCGTGAGCAATAGTATCGCAGTCGCGCCGACCGAAAGGCGCAAGCACATCGCGTTTTTCATGCGGCTAGAAGTGTTCGCAGCCCTGCGACGCCGAGCCTTCGCAGGACCCTGACCTGCCACTCGGGGCCGAGTTCGATCGCGTAGACGCTTACTCCGCTGGGATAGCTGAAAGGAGCGGCGAAGGTCGTTAGCCGCTCGCCCGTTCAGCTTCCGGGAGGCCGGAAAGGAGAACAGTAATTGAATAAGGTTATTTTAGGAAAATGCGCCGGTGCTATGGTTGCACTCGCGCTCTTGTCGGCGTGTGCCGGCTCGGCGGTCGCGCCGTCAACCGGTGCGTTCAACGTCACGTACGTCGGGAGGACGCTCTTGGTTAACGGAAGGCCGGTGACGGCAGAGCGAATAAGCCCGCTGCCCCGTTACGCCACCATTATTCCTGACCGGCATAAGAAGTCGAAGAACTTTGAGTACGTTATCAACGACTACGGAAGCTACGCCAGCATTTTCGACTATCCGAAGAGCGTTCAGGAGATTGGTATGATCTATGGCGCCGGTGGCCAAGGGTGCACCAACGTCCTCTACGGCTACGGGAAGAAGATCTTCTGGAACGTCGCAGGCCAGAACCAGATCACGGAGTACCAGGTCCCCCAGAAGCCGCTCAAGACGCTGTCCGTCGCCTACGATTTTCCGTCCAGCTGCGCCATGGATGCGAGCGGCGACCTTGCAGTTGGGATCTTGTATGCGTCGGGGGCGGGTGGCGGCGACGTCGTCATCTTCAAGAACGCGACTGGTTCGGGTACCGCTTACAGCACGCCGTTGGACGAAGAGTTTTTCGACGGCTACGACAACCAGGGTAATCTCTTCGCCGACGGCTTTACCGGCGACCGCAGGGGCTTCGCGCTCGTCGAGCTACCGGCGGGCAGCAGTAAATTCGAAACGATCCAAACGAGCAACTCGGTGGAGTTCCCTGGCTCCGTGCAGTGGGACGGCACCTACCTCACCGTCTTCGATCAAGACAATGACGCGGTGTATCAATATACCGTCAGCGGAACCAAGGCGACGTTGAAGGGCACCGTATCGTTATCGGGTGCCGGCGACTGCGCGCAAACCTGGATCGTTCAGGGCCTTATCTATTGCGGAGACGCGGATTACGGCGGCGAGGTTTTCAGCTACCCAGCCGGCGGTTCGGCGATCGCAACGCTCACGGGCAGCTTCGATCTGCCGCTCGGCATGGTGGCAGCTAAGAAATAATCTGCGCTGCAATCTCCTCCGGATGAAGGAAAGCTCATGAAAGCAGCAGTCGTTACCGCTCCCGACGCTACGCCGGAATACGGTGAGTTTTCCGAACCCCTGGTTAGCGACGGCTACGAACTTGTAGAGCTTGTAGCTGCCGGGCTCCATCCTATCGTACGATCGCTGGCGGCGGGGCAGCATTACGGAAGCACGCAGTCGTGGCCACTCGTCCCGGGCATCGACGCGGTCGCTCGTACCTCGACGGGCGATCTCATCTGCACCGGCTTTGTGCGTCCCCCGCACGGCACGTTCGCGGAGCGAATGGCGGTACCCAAAGTAATGCGCATCGCGCTACCTCCCGGAGCCGATCCCGTGAAGGTCGCCGGTGGATTGAATCCGGCCCTCGCGTCGTGGATGGTGCTCAAGACGCGCGTTCGCGAGATCGGCTCACTCGGAACGGTCTTGGTTCTCGGCGCGACCGGTATGGCCGGATATCTTGCCGTGCAACACGCGCGTCTACTCGGGGCAAACAACGTCGTCGGCGTTGGACGCAATCCGGCACGTCTTGCGCGCGCCGCAGCGCTTGGGGCGACGACCGTTGCGCTGAGCGGCGATCGCGAGGTCGATGCAGCGGCAATCGTCGACGCTCAAGGCGGTACGACACCGAGCATCGTGCTCGACTTTTTGTGGGCGTCGGCAGCGGAGACCGCCTTCGCTTCGCTCGAAAGGCACGGGCTTAAAGAAGACGCCGCCGACATCGCCTACGTGCAGATTGGCGCGGCGGCCGGTCCGCAAGCAGCCGTGCCGGCGGCGCTCTTACGAAGCCGCCGCATTCGCATCTCCGGCAGCGGTGCAGGTTCCGCGCAAGTTGCCGACATCATGGCCGAAGTCCCCGCCTACATGCAGCTAATTGCAGACGGCAGCGTTGACGTCCCGACCAAAACGGTGCCGCTTGCGACGATCTCGGAAGCTTGGACCGCAGCGGCAGACGACACCTACAGAATTGTCGTCGTTCCTTAATCGCCGGCCGGCTACGGCTTTACGCTAAATACCGTCCCGCAATTGTTGCAGCTCTCGTCCTCGCCGCCCACGTAGGTAGTGCCGTACAGGACGCCTGCACTATCCATCGTGACGCCGTCGAATGGAACGCCGCCGTCATTCCCGCCAGCGAACGCATGGACGACGCCTTCGGTGTAACCCGATTTGCTCGGCGTTAACGAAAAGACCGTTCCGCAGCCTCCTTGGCACAGGGTCGATCCACCTCCGCCGCTCGACGCGCCGTACAGCACGCCGTCGGTGCCGGTAACAAATGACTCCTCGGGGAATGCCGCGTCGTTTCCGCCCTGGAACGTGTAGAGAATGTTCTCTGTATACTTCGTTCCCTTCGGCGTCAGCTCGAAGAGGATGCCGCACCCCGACACAAAGAGGATCGCACACGAACCGCTGCCGCCAGTATGGGTCGTGCCGAGCAGCGAGCCGGCCGGCGTGAGATAGAGACCGTGCCCGCGATTTCCCGGCACGGAGCCGTCTTTGCTGCCGCCCAGGAACGCGTGGAGAATGCTCTCAGTATACTTCGTTCCCTTTGGCGTCAGTTTGAAGACGATGCCGCATCCCGACGTGCAGGTCGTGCTACCGCCGCCGAAGTTGGTCGTGCCGTAGAGCACGCCTTTCGTTCCGGCGGTCAGGCTCGTCGCGGGATTTTCGCCGTCCTTGCCCCCCTGGAAGCTGTAGATGACGTGGTAACCCGATCCTTTGGTCGAGACTTCGAATACCGTCCCACATCCGTTGAAGCCCGTCTCCTGGCAGCTGCCGGTCCCACCGTACTCGGTCGTGCCGTAGAGTTCGCTACCGCTGAGCAGCAGCGCGTCAACCGGGATCCCGCCGTCTTTGGTCGCGCCGGCAAAATAGTGCAGGATGGTTTCCTTATAAGTTCCACCCGACGGCGTAAGCTTGAAGACGACGCCGCAGCCTTTGCCCATATAGGAACACGCGCCCTTTCCGCCGGTCGTCCCGGTGCCGTAGAGCGCGCCGGACGAATCCTCGATCAAGCCCCCCTCCGGATACGAGCCGTGTGATTGGTCGGAGGAAAACTCGTAGACAGCGCTTTCGGTGTAGCTTGATCCGTTTGGCGTTAGCTTCCACACCAGGCCGTCAACCTTGCTGGTGGCGTCGAGCGAAACGCCATAGACTACGCCCTTGGAGTCGACGATCGGGCTGGCGTACGGGCTCGAACCGTCACCGGCGCCTCCCGTAAAAGTGTAGAGAATCGAATCGGACGCGCTCGCGCGCGATGCGCCGGCAACGTGCGCCGGCGTAAGCTGACTTCCGCTCGAACATCCTCCGAACGCTACCACGAACAAGACGAAAAATACACGCATCTTTGCCATGTGCCTGGCGTTAACGCGAGCTTCGGGCAAAGCCTGCCACTGTGGGTGCTACGAGCGCCAAATTGCACGAGTTTTTCCGCCGTCACAGCACGACTAACCGCTTGCTCGAATGGCGGCAAAGGTAGATTCACCGAGGCCGCCGGCGAAGAAAAGGACGCGTGAGCGAGGCGAGCGTTATCCGCTGGCTTCTCCAGGGCGATCCGGCGATTCGCTGGCAAGTTATGCGCGATCTGACGCATGCGCCCGGCGACACCGTTGCTCTGGAGAGATCGCGCGTGGCGAGCGAAGGTTGGGGCCGCGCGCTGCTCGATCGCCAGGCGCCCGAGGGTTCGTGGGGCGGCGGCAAAGATCGAGGCTGGATGATTACCATGGATGCCCTCGCGCTCTTGCGGGAGATGGGCCTGGATCCGGCAAGCGAAGCGGCGCGCCGCGCGATCTCGCTCGTGAACGCGAATCTTAGATGGGAGAGCCTGGGCAATCGTCCCTATTTCGACGGCGAGACGGAGGCGTGCATCAACGGCGCTATTCTGGCGTTCGGCAGTTATTTCGGTGAGCGCTGCGATCGCATCGTCGAGCGTTTGTTAAGCGAACAGCTTGCAGACGGCGGATGGAACTGTGAGGCCCCACCGAGCACGCGCTCGTCGTTCAACTCGACGATCCGCGTTTTGGAAGGCTTACTGGAATACGAGCGTGCGCGGGGCGCCGCAATCGCCGTTACCGACGCGCGCTTGAAAGCGCAAGAATATTTGCTGGAGCGTCGCATGTTCAGGCGGTTGACGACCGGCGAGATCGTCGATCGCCGCTGGACGCGCTTTTCGTTTCCAACCGTGTGGCACTACGATGTCCTGCGAGGCCTCGACTATCTGCGAAGCGCCGGTGTCGAACCCGACGAACGGGCCGCCGAAGCGATCGGAATCGTCGAAGCGCGGCGCCATCAAAACGGGCGATGGCCGATGAATCATCTCCACGCGGATCGACTTGGCTTCCCGTTGGAAACCGAGAGAGGCAGGGCGAGCCGTTGGAATACGATGCGCGCCATGCGCGTGCTGAGATGGTATCAAGCTAGGCCATGTTAGCTTCGCGGTGAAATCTAAGCTCTTCATTTCGCTTGCTCCTGCGCGGTTGAAGGTATCCGCGGCCATTCGCGCAGCTTCTCGCGCATCTTGTCGATCCGCCGATCGCGCGTCTCGGGTTTCTTCGCCGCCATCACCCAGTCGACGTACTCTTTGCGATGGCTGTACGACATGGAGTCGAATGCGGTTCGCTCGGTTTTCGTCAGCGCTTTTGCGAGGAATGGCGGAACGGCGATGGTTCGTTCGGTGCCATCAAATACGAGGGTGACCGTGACGCGCTGGCCGGCAGTGATCCCGGCCGCTTCGCGAACCGAACGCCGAACCGGAATGCACGGGCCGTTTCCCATGTCGCAGACGGTTGTCCGGTAGGCGTGCCCGTCGATCGTCGCGAGCACCGGTACGCGCCGGCGACCGCCGAACTCTCGCATCGCCTTTTCCGGCACCGCGACGAACGTCATCGTGCCGGCTTCGTTGACGCTCGCGATCTTCGTTCGAAACGTAGCCATTAGTGGGGTGCGCCTCCTGTCGGACGGTCGAACCAAAGGTATTGAAGGGCGACGGCAACCGTGGAGTAGCGTTGGCCGAAGCGGCCGCTCAACCAACGCGACCACGACGCTTTCGCCGATAAGCCCGAGCCCACCGGCTGCGAAAAGGTGAGCCCGTAGCGTGAGTTGGCCAGCGAATCGATCGCTCGGGCGCCGTTGACGCTGGTAGCACCGCCTGAATAGTAGTTTGCATCGACCGCCAACCACTGGTTCTGGCGAAACGTATATCCGGAGTGAAACTGGAAAATGTCGAGCGGCGCTTGCTGCAACGTCTGACCGCCAATGTAGCCGGTGTTCTCACCGAAGATCCATCGGCCCGCGGAGACGTCGGCAAACCACTTTCCCATCGGCTGTTCCAGGCCAACTTCCGGTTTGATCGTCCAGCGATTCGAACCCGTATTGATGAGTTCTGTCCGGTCGTACGTGCCCGTCGGCGCGATGACGGTCAGGGTGACCCCAAGCGACGTGCCGGGCTTGTGACGCGCGAACTCCACCGGCGTCAGCGCTCGGCCCAGGAGATTCACGCCGACACGGCCGCGGAAATCCGCGAATCCAAAGCGCGAGAATGCTTGCGGTTGACCGGAAGCGACCGCGCTGACATGACCGCCGAGATAGGGAACGCTTACGGCCCAGTTCGCCGTGCGACTTCCGAGCCGGAATGTGTGGGTGAAACTAAAGGTTACTATATTGATCGACGGGCGCACGTCGCTGAGCGGCAGCGAGGGGTCGAGGGGCACCGTCCCCGTCGAGTTCGACGCAGCTCCAACCGCGAAGTTTGAATCGACCGGTGCGGCAGAATAGGACCGAGGCTCGAGTTCTTGGCCCATCGCCGGCTCGGCTCTTTCCGCTGAAACGATTGTCGCCCCCGCGCTAAGCCACAGCCCGGCCGCAAGGACGGTCCGGCATAGCTTCGAGCGCAAGGGATGTCCGGCGACGCTGGAATCCACAGTGCGTCAGCCTTACGAGTGGCTGCCCGTGCATCCTTCGTTAACCTCGCACGTTATCGCCTGATTAAGATCAACCGATCGTTTAAACTGAAGTTGCGACGGCTCAAGGATACGCTCTATGCTCGTCGTATTGCAGCAGCCTTACCGCCCAGCGACCAACATTGCGTCGCATAATTTGGAGGCCAAAATGTCGAGTTCGAACGGTTCGCCGGATTCGCAGAAACTCGTGCAGCGTGAGGTGCTGCCGATCCCGGACCAGCCTTACGCCGGTTTCGTCGCTTACGACGCGAAGGACCCCGATTCAAAGTTTCCGCCGATCGAGCCTCTGCGACCGCCCAATGGCGCTCCAAACGTGCTCATCGTGCTGATTGACGATGTCGGTTTTGGCGCGTCGAGCGTCTTCGGAGGGCCATGCCAGGCACCCACCGCCGAGCGCATTGCTAAGGACGGTCTGCGGTACACGCGCTTTCACACGACGGCTCTGTGCTCTCCATCGCGTGCTGCGTTATTAAGCGGACGCAATCACCACACGGTTGGGATGGGCGGGATCACGGAGATTGCGACCTCGGCGCCCGGCTACAATTCGATGCGCCCGAACTCGATGGCACCGCTCCCGGAAATTCTTCGGCTCAACGGATATTCCACCGCGCAGTTCGGCAAGTGCCATGAGGTGCCGGTGTGGGAAGCAAGCCCGGTCGGCCCGTTCGATCGCTGGCCGACGGGATCGGGCTTCGAGCACTTCTATGGTTTTGTTGCGGGTGAGACCAATCAATGGTATCCCGCGATTCACGAGGGCACGAAGGTTGTGGAGGCTTCGAAGACGCCCGAAGAGGGTTATCACTTCATGGAGGATATGACGGACCGGGCGATCGCCTGGGTGCGCCAGCAGCGACTGCTCGCCGGCGATAAGCCGTTCTTCATGTATTTCGCGCCGGGCGCTACGCACGCGCCGCACCACGTGCCCAAAGAGTGGGCGGACAAATACAAGGGCAAGTTCGATCAAGGCTGGGACAAATTGCGCGAAGAGACCTTCGCGCGTCAAAAACAACTCGGCGTGATTCCGCAGGACTGCGAGCTAACGGCGCGCCCGCAAGAGATTCCGGCTTGGGATTCCGAGACGCCGGAGTTCCAACGGGTACTCGCGCGCGAG
>JABCZE010000055.1 GCA_013289785.1 Vulcanimicrobiota bacterium
AGTCTTTCGGTGGTGAAGACCTCGCCTGCACGATTCGACGCCTCCAGGGACGTCGTCGAACAGCGCGAGGCGACCTCGAAGGACGGAACGCGGATTCCGTACTTCATCGTGCACCCCAAGGGCATCAAGCTCGACGGCAATAACCCAACGATACTCTACGCATACGGCGGCTTCGGCGTCTCCTTAACGCCCAGCTATAGCGGAATCTTGGGCAAGCTCTGGTTGGAGCGCGGCGGAGTCTACGTGCTGGCAAATATTCGCGGTGGCGGCGAGTTTGGTCCAGCCTGGCACGACGCCGGCCTGACCACGCATCGCCAGCGCATCTACGACGATTTCGCCGCGGTAGCACAGGATCTGATCGCGACCGGCGTGACGAGTCCGCGCCGCTTGGGAATCGAGGGCGGCTCTAACGGCGGGCTGCTGATGGGCGTCGAGTTCACGCAGCACCCCGAGTTGTGGCACGCGGTCGACATTCAAGTCCCGTTGCTCGACATGCTGCGGTACGAGCAGATCGAGGCGGGCACGTCGTGGACCGGCGAGTACGGGAGCGTCTCCAACCCCGAAGAGCGCGCCTTTCTAGCTTCGATATCGCCGTATAACAACGTGAAGCCCGGCGTCAACTATCCCGAACCGCTCATCTGGACGACGACGAAAGACGATCGCGTGGGGCCGCAGCACGCGCGCAAGTTTGCAGCCAAGCTGGCGGCGATGCACGTTCCCTATCTCTTTTACGAAGTGATCGAGGGCGGCCACGGCTCAGGTGCAAACTTGCAGGAACAGGCATTTACTAGTGCCCTGGAGATGACGTACTTTATCCAGAAGCTGATGGACTAGCAGCCTCTACGGCGCCGACGTCACGAACCACTCGGTGCCAAAGCGGTCGTGCACGTTACCGAACTTTCCGCCCCATTGCGCGTCGGCAAAGGGCGTTACGACCTTCCCGCCCTCGGCGAGCGCATCGAAAACCTCTTGCGCACGGCCTGTATCGAGAACGTTGAGCGCCAGCGTCACATTGCCTTCATCGGCCCTTCGACTCCGCTCAGGATGACACACGGGGCGCGCCATTCCGTCGGAGGCTTTGAACGAAATCCCCGAAGCTGAAAACGTCGCGTACCCTACGCCGTCGTTATCGCGCATCGCGATCTCGTAGTTCCCATTCAAGGCCTTCTTGTAGAATTCGAGTGCCTCTTCGCACCGGCCGTAGAAAAAGATGAAGGGTACCAGTTCCATCGGCGCTCCGCGCATGTCGTCGCCGACGTCGACCAAGCCGATCGTGTGCCCCTCCGGATCGCGGAAGAGACCGATCACGGGGCCATTGGGAACCTTGTCGGGGCCCATCATCCGCGAGCCACCGTGCTCTTCGATCTTGGCGAAGGCCGATTCCATATTGTCGACGACCACGTAGAACGTTACGTGGCCCCCGTAACCATCGGGCGCCTTGCCGATACCGCCCATGATGCCGCGCGCATGGCCCGGCACCGGATCGACGAGGCTGTACGCAATCTCGTAGTCGGGAATTGGAGCGGCGACGTTCCAACCGAAGACGTCGGCGTAGAAGCTGCTCAGCTTCGGCGCGTCCTGCCCCATGATCTCGAAATGTACGACGGGATGTTTCACGATCTCAAATCCTTTCAAGCTTAGGCGTTATAAACTCGTTGCAGCTCGTCGATGTCGAGCTTGCTCATTTGGAGCATCGCGCGCATCGCGCGTTCCGAACGCTCGTCGTCGCCCCCGATGAGGTCGCGCAGACCCTCGGGCACGATGTTCCAGGCGAAGCCGTAGCGGTCGGCGACCCAGCCGCATGGCAGCTGCTTGCCGCCCTCGGAAAGCTTTTCCCAGAGTTCGTCGACCTCGGTTTGAGTTTTGCAACTCGTGAAGAGTGCGATCTTCCCTTGTGAGAAGTTCTCGGCCGGCACGGCTGGGTCGCCCGTCGGCGCGTTGATCGCCATGAAGGACTGGCCGTCGAGTTCGAACTCCACGACCATCGCGGTGCCTGCCGGCTCGGGGCCGGCCTCGCCGTAGCGACTCACGTCGGTAACCTTCGAATTCGGAAAGATGGAGACGTAGAACTCGGCAGCCTTCTCGGCCTCGCCGGTAAACCACAGAAACGGGGTGATGCTCGGCATGGGGCTCTCTCCTTTGGAGGTGGTGACGGCGATGGTAGCATGTGTACTTGCAAAAAGCAAGTATCATTGTCAAAAGAATTATAAGTTGCTATACTGCAAGCGTGGCCATGGTCAAGCGGAGCTACGGGCAGTACTGCGGGTTCGCGCGGGCGCTCGAGCTGGTCGGCGAGCGCTGGGCGCTGCTCATCGTTCGCGATCTCCTCATCGGGCCGAAGCGCTTCGGTGAAATTCAACGCGGGCTGCCTGGGATTCCCACCAACATCCTCACGGCGCGCCTCAACGAGCTCGAGGATAGCGGGCTCGTGCGCCGCCGGCTGCTCGCACGCCCGGCAAAGGGCGTCGCTTACGAGCTGACCGAGGACGGCGCCGGACTCGAGGCCACCGTGCTTGCTATCGGTCGCTGGGGCGCGCAGCGTCTCGGCGAGCCGCAGCCCGATGAAACGATCACCGAGGACTCGATCGCGACGGCACTGCGCACGACGTTCCGCCCCGAAGCGGCGGGCAAAGCCAAGCTTACGTATCTATTGAGATTGGGGCCGATCGAAGTGCACGCGCGCGTCCGCGACGGCGTCGTCACCGTCGGTCGCGGCCCGATCGAAAAACCCGACCTCACCATCGAGACCGGCCCGGCCCTTCGGCTGCTGCTGGCGCACGAGATTTCTCCGGCAGACGCAATCAAGAAGAGGCTCGTGCGCATCACGGGCGATCCGAAGTTGCTCGACCGCTTCGTGCGGATGTTCCGAATCTAACCGAGCGCGTTCGTGAACGATATCGCGACGCGTCTGGAGCGCCAAGCGTCGGCATGCGAGGCGATGGGGTCGGCGTTCACCGCAATCCTTTTACGTGAAGCTGCAGCCGATGCTCGGCGCGAGTTGCTCCTCGCGGCGCTCCTCCACCCGCTTTCGAATTATGCGCGCCCGGGGCTACATCTTGCCGGCGCGTTGCACTACCTCGCGCTTCGCGGGGAGCCCACGCTCGCGCGGCATTACCCATCCACAGGCGGCGACGGCGACGCTCGCAGCGCTTGGACGGCGGCGCGGGCGACGCTCATCTCCAGTTCCTCACGATTCGCGCCGCTATGGACGCAGATACCGCAGACGAACGAGCCGGCCCGCTCGATGCCGCTTCTGGCGGCCTTCGCGTGGCTTTCCGCACGCTTTAAAATGCCGCTCCGTCTTCGCGAAGTCGGTGCGAGCGCCGGGCTAAACCTGCGTTTCGATCGTTACCGCTACGACGGCGGGACCTGGCAGCGGGGCGACGCAGGCTCGCCGCTCGTGCTCCGCAATCGCATCCTGGGCGGCAAACCCGCGAACGTCGACGCCCGAATCATCGTGGACAACCGAATCGGTTGCGACCTCAATCCGCTCGACGTGACGAAAGAGGAAGATCGCCTACGCTTAACGTCGTTCGTCTGGCCCGATCAAACCGAGCGCCTCGCGCGTCTGCGAAACGCCCTCGCGATCGCGCGCAATTTTCCCGTTGGAATCGACGCCGAACCTTTTGCCACGTGGCTTCCACGTGAGGGCATTCCTCACGGCGGTGCTCTGACCGTCGTCTTTCACACGATCGTCGAAGAGCATCTGTCGCCGGATGAAAAGTCGGAACTCGACGCGGCGATCTGCAGTCTGGGCGACGCGGCTACGCCCGAAGCGCCATTCGCGCACGTACGGATGGAACTCGAGGCCGGTGCGTATCGAACCAGCGTGCGAGTCTGGCCAAAGGCCGGCGGGCCGGTGGCGATCTGCGAAAGCGACGGTCACGCGCAGGGAATTATTTGGGCAGTACCAGCTTGACTTCGCGCGTCGCCGTGCCGTGCCGGAGGGTTAGGCTGAGCATCGTTCCGGGGCGGCCGGTAACGATCGCAACGAAATCCGCGGCCGAGAGATCGCGCGCGCCGATACCGTTGACGGCGAGAATCTGATCGCCGGCGGCGATGCCCAATGCCGAGGCCGCAGAGTTCGGACGAACGGCGACGACATCGATTACGTCGGGTCCGTTCTTCGTAAATCCGATCCCAGAACGGTTGCGTGCGATAACCAGCGGATGCGCGAGCGGTTCGAGGTAGAGCGTTTGGTTGGCATAGTCGAACGTCGGGGTGAAGCGCGAGAGGACCGAAAGTCCGAGATCGCCGGCTTCGGTCCACGACGAAAACGAGCCGGTCTTCATTTGCGTGAAGTCGGCGGGAAGCTTGGGGATGTCGTGGCCGCCGATCTCGAAGCCCGCAAGCGTTTGCAGTTCGCCGGAGTTCGAACCGCCGGTTCCTGCGCCGTGCACGGCATAACCGTGGCCGTATTTGGCGAGCAGTCCCGTACGCTGCAAAAAGTCGCCGTAGAGAATCAGAATTCCCGCATTGCCGGTGTCGATGCCGAAGTCGCCGGCGCTACCGTCAGCCGTCGCCCGAGCGAGCGGCATATCCTCTTGAAAGTGAATCGGCACGGGCGCCCCACGCCCGCGATACCTAAAGCTCGAAAGCGGCGTCAACGTTAGTCGCTTGCCGGCGTAGTCGATCCGGGTCGCATAGCGTTCGAACCATTCGAGCCCGAGGATGCCCGCAAGGGGCACCTTGCGGCCGCGCTCGTAGAACGCGTACGGATAAGGAATGACGAGGAACGGCTGATCGAGCAGCTCCGCGTTACCGATGCGAACGCCGGCAACGCGGGTGTATTGCAGTGCGATCGTTCCCGCGCCGGCACCGCCGCTCACGCCGCCGCCCGTTCCGCGCAGCCCTAGTGCTTTGGCCGCGACGCCGTCGAGGATCGCGTGGCCGCCCGAATCGAGAATAAACGGCATCGGCTCGTGCCCGTCGATCGACGCCCACACGAAGAGTTGACGCCCCTCGAGTTCGATCGGCACCGTTGTCGCACGCGCGCCGCCCAACATTTTCGCGTTGTCCACCGGCTGCGGCTTTTGGAAATCTGCGGCGTCGACGCGATCCGAAACGGCGTAGCGCGTGATCTCGACGCGGTCACCGTTTTGCGGCTCGAAAAGGCTCGCCGTGGAGATCGAAAACGGCAGCACGAGCGCACCGGTTTGCCGGTAATCGGCAAACGTGGTCACGTCGGTGCTGATCGGGGTGCGGATCGCGATCGAATCGATTAAGTGGGTGCGCGTATTAACGGCTACGACGGCGGGGATGCCGCCGCGAGGCGCGACGCGCACCAGCTCGTCCGGCGCGCCACTCCCGCCAACCCCCGCGCATTCGATTGCGGCGCCGGAATGTGGATCGAAGTAGCCGCGCCGCGTGAGAAACGCCTCCGTGACGGCCCGCGCACGCGGGTACCACGAATCGTACGGATGCACGCCGCCCGAGATGTCGCGCGCCCAAACCGTCTGCCCGTCGTACACTTCGGCCTCGCTCCCTTTGACCGCAAGGCTCGACCGGCGCGCGTAGCTCCCGTCGCGAAGGTCGTCGCGAAGCTCGGTGACGCCGTGCAGCCCGGAGCTGGTGAGCTGCCCCGTAGCGGTAATCTCGCCGGCGCGGTTCCAGGCCGCGCCGCCGGTGGCGGCGGCGACTTGCGAGAAGAGCGCGGCAGCGTTGCATGCCAGCGAAACGGACGCGATAAGGCCGATCATGCCGCGAGCATACGCCTTTGGCGCCGGACCGTCTTGAAGATTTTTAGCGCGAGAAGATTCGCCGGTATCCGGCCGGCGAGAGCCCGAGGCTGCGGCGAAACGCGCGCGTGAGATGGCTCTGATCGCTAAACCCCGCGCTCAACGCGATCCGCGTGAGGGGCTGCGTCGTCGTTAGCAGCATCTTCGACGCGAGGCGTATCCGGGCGCGAGCGCGATAGGCGTTTGGGGTCATGCCCACGTGGCGCCGGAACGCGCGGCTGAAATGCGTCTCGTGCAGGCCGGCGATGGCGGCGGCCTCGCGTAACCGAACCGTCTCCCCCCACGGAAACGTTTCGATGACGTTGCGCAGCCAGTCCGGTCGCTCGGGCAGCGGCTCGGCGGAGCGCCGGAGCAATGCCGCTTGCAGGCCCGCGACCGCCACGCCAAGCTCGCGACCGTGGCCGTAGAACGTTGCAACGACTTCGCCCACGGCGGCTCGCAGCGGCGCGCGATCGAGCGCGACGCTCCCTCGCAGGCCAGCCCCGCCGCTCTCACGCGGCAGCTCGACGTTAAGACAGTACGTGTCGCTGGCGAAGCGGTCGGCGTGTTCCTCGGTCGCATCGTGAACCACGATCGTGCCGCTGTTGCACAGTTCGGGCATGCTATCGGAAACCTCGACGTATGCCCCGCGCAGCACGATGGTGACGAACGGCGAGCCGTGCCGATGGTGCCGCATCGTGCTGCACCCACGGTGGTCGGTTTCAAAAACGGCGCCCGCTTCGGTGATGCGCTCCATCTAGTCGAGCCTCGACAGCGGCGAGAAGAGGCGGTCGATCTCCGTGGCGTCGAGCTTCAACGACGCGGATTCATCAAAGAGCCCGGCGGCCAGCTCGGCCTTGCGCTCCTGCATCTCGAGAATGCGCTCCTCCACGGTACCGGCGGCGATCAGCTTGTACACAAAGACGGGCTTGTGCTGACCGATGCGATGCGCGCGGTCGGTGGCCTGGCGCTCGACGGCCGGATTCCACCACGGGTCGTAGTGGATCACGGTATCGGCCGCGGTGAGATTCAACCCGGTGCCGCCGGCTTTTAGACTGATGAGAAAGAGCGGCACCTCTTCGTCCTGAAATCGCCGCACCGGCGTAACGCGATCGCGGGTTTCGCCGCGCAGCTCGACAAAATCAATCGCGCGTTTTTGCAGCTCGGGTTTGATGAGATCGAGCATCGAGGTGAACTGCGAAAAGATCAAGATCCGCCGGCCCTCGTCGATCAGCTCGGGAACCATCTCCAGCAACGCGTCGAGCTTGGCCGACTTTCGGACGCTTTGCGCCGCCGTCATTTTGAGCAACCGCGGGTCGCAACAGACCTGACGCAGCTTGAGCAGCGCGTCGAGCACCACGATGCGGCTGCGCGCCAAGCCGCGCTGCCGCAGCGCATCGCGCACGCGTCCGTGCATCGCGATGCGGATCGTTTCATAGAGATCGCGCTGCGGACCGTCGAGCTCGATGCGCGCGACGATCTCGCTCTTTTCCGGAAGGTCGCGCGCGACGACCTCCTTCGTTCGCCGCAACAGGAACGGGCGCAAGCGCGACGCCAGCACGCGGCGCCGCTCGATGTCGCCGCGCTTTTCGATCGGCGTCCGGAAGGCGCGGCCGAAGGCCGTGCGCTCGCCGAGCAATCCGGGAACGGCGAAGCTAAAGACCGACCACAACTCGTCGAGATGGTTCTCCATCGGCGTTCCGGTGAGCGCGAGCCGCTGCTCGGCGCGCAGCCGCCCGGCGGCCTGGGCGCCCTTAGAGCGAGGGTTCTTGATCGCCTGCGCTTCGTCGAGCACGGCCATCTGCCACTCTTGCGCGGCGAGCGTCTCGATGTCGCGCTGCAGCAGCGCGTAGGTCGTCAACACCACGTCGTGTCGCGCGATCTGCGCGAAACCCTCGGAACGGTCGGCGCCGGTGAGCGCGAGCACCCGCAAATGCGGAACGAAGCGCGCGATCTCGGAACGCCAGTTCGGCGAAACGCTCGTGGGAGAGACGATCAGCACCGGGCGTTTGAGGCGATGCGCTGCCTTTTCGACCGCGACGTGCGCGAGCAACTCGACGGTCTTCCCCAAGCCCATGTCGTCGGCGAGCACGCCGCCGAAACCGTTGCGCGCGAGGAGCTGAAGCCAGGCAACGCCGCGCTCCTGGTACTGTCGCAGCACTCCGTTGAAGGTTGCCGGCAGCGCGACCGTCGCGAGCGCATCTTCGTCGGCGAGCGCGCGAACCAAATCGCGCAGTTGCTCCGCCCCAGCCCAGCGCACCGGCGTCGAGCGTTCGAGTTGTGCGACCGACGCGAGGTGCGCGGGCGTCAGCGCGAGTCGCCCTTCACGCGTGAGCGGTGCGTCGAAGAGTTCGACGAGCGCCGCCAGAAGCGGCGCGATCCGCGCCGCCGGCAGGGCGACAAACGCGCCCTCGCGCACGCGGCCGTAAACGGTCGCGCCATCGCCGAGCTGCGCCAACTGATCGTGCGAGCGAATGCCAAGCCCGCGCAACGCCTCGATAACGATCGGCAACAGCGAGACGCGCGCGCCGCCGACATTGATGCCGAGATCGAACTCGAACCAGTTGTTTG
>JABCZE010000056.1 GCA_013289785.1 Vulcanimicrobiota bacterium
CCGCGCGGTCCCCGCGCTCGTCGCGATTCCCTGCATGGCGATGCTGATGTCGCTAGCGGCGGGCGTGCCCTTTGCCGCCCTGGGCGGCATCATTACCGGCGGCGCGGTGAAGCTTGCGCCATTCTATGTCGCCGTCATTTTTGGCGCGCTGCTGGGGCGGGTGACCATCGAGACCGGAATCGCTCGAACGATCGTCAACCTTGCCGCCGAGTTCGGCGGCGAGCGGCCCTTCGTGCTGAGCCTGGTCTTCTGCGCAATCGTCGCAGTCCTCTTCGCCTCGCTGCAAGGTCTGGGCGGCATCATCATGGTTGGTTCGATCGTGCTTCCGATTATGATGACGGCCGGCGTTCCGCGGACGATTGCGGCGACGCTCTTCTTGATGAGCTTCGCTCTTGGCTACATTTTCAACATCGCGAATTGGACGTTCTATAATACTTTTTTCGGCGTGCCGCGCGAGCAGCTCGTGCCGTACGCGATTCTGCTGGCCCTCGTCGATGCAGCAGTTTTGCTGGCGTACGCTGCCGTGTCGTTTCGTCGCGCGCGAAGGTATGCGACGTGGGCCGTGCGAGCCCCAGAGGATTCCAACTTTCAACGCGTGCCGGCCGTTGCGCTGGTCACACCGCTGATCCCGCTGCTGCTCTTCTATTCGTTTCACACCGAAGCCGCGGTGGCGTTCTTGGTGGCGGCGCTCTTCGGCGTGCTCTTCACGCGTCCGGCGTTGGCCGTACAGCGGCTCGTCGCTGCCGCGATTCGCGGCGTCGAAGACGTCGCGCCGGCGGTGCTGCTCTTCATGGGAATCGGGATGCTGCTGGTTGCAACGACCCAGCCGCAGTTTGCCGCCGCGCTGCGGCCGCTGGTCGCGGGCGATTGGCTTCGCACGCCCCTGGGTTACGTGATGCTCTTCGGCGTCGCGAGCCCGCTGGTGCTGTATCGCGGTCCGCTCAACCCGTTCGGCGTCGGCATCGCCGTCTTCACGGTGCTCTTGACCGCCCACGTTTTACCGCCGGTCGTACTCGTGGCCGCCGTGATGGCGGTCGTTCAAGTGCAGAACGTTTGCGATCCAACCAATACCGCCAACGTTTGGGTCGCAAACTTTACCGGCGTGCCGATCCAAACGATTACCCGGCGAACGCTGCCCTATCAAACCGCCGTTGCGATCGTTGCAACGCTGGCGGTCGTCGTCGGTTCTCCGTTCCTCTTCGGCAAGCCGAACTTTACCGCGCTCTACCATATCGCGGGCGCTGCCGAGACGTTGCCGGGATTCTACGCTCCGCCCTCGGCGCGCGATCGAGTCGCCGTCGACGACGACGGAACGCTCTCTGGGCGCGCTGGCGCCGACGCCGTTACTTCCGAGTTGGCCGGCGGAGCCTGGACGGCGACGCGGATTCACGACGATCCGAACGCGAGCGATTGTTCGGGCAAACGGTACGCCGCGTACCTTCGCGTCGCCAGTTCGGTCTTTGCGCTTGCAAGCGGCGACGATCTCGATATTGGTTTACGGCTCGAAGATTGCGGCGGCTGGATCGTCGACGAATGGCACGAGCACGCCGTGATTGCGCCGCACGCCGGCGCCGACGCGGCGCGCGCGCTGGCCAACGCGGGTCTGGCGCGGCTGCGCGCTTGGGCGCTTGCGGATCCGGTCCGCAGCGGCAATCTCTTCGCGCTCGGCGCTGCCGTGCGACCGGGAGACCGGCCCGCATACTTTTATGCGCTCTTCCGCACGAATGACGGCAACCTGCGGGTCTACGTTCGTGCCGGAGGTCCCGCCTATGTCGCCGGTCTGCGTTCTGGCGAAGTCGTTGAAAATATCGATGGCAAAGCGTGGTGGCTCTACGGCACCTATCCGGCTCAAGAGCTGGCTTATGACGGGAAGCCGCATACGTTTGAAGTGTTGCAAGGCGGCCGCGCGGTCGAGATCGCGCTGCGCGCGCCCTTTACGGCCATGGCGGGCGATGGAGAATAAGCCCGACTCGGTCTCTCGCTTCGGGAACCGGGCGCAGTCATATGCCTCGTTCCGTCCGGGTTATCCACCCGAGGCCATCGACGCGGTTCTCTCCGGACTAGGGCCGCCGTCAACGCTGACGATTGCCGATGTCGGCGCCGGCACGGGAATCTCGTCGCGCCTCTTCGCAGGGCGCGGTGCGAAGGTTATCGCGATCGAGCCGAACCTGCGAATGCGATCGCAAGCCGAACCCGATCCCAACATCGAGTGGAGGGAAGGCACCGCGCAAGATACCGGGCTTCCGGATGCAAGTGTCGATCTGATCGTTGCCTGTCAGGCCTTTCACTGGTTTGCGACGATCGACGTGATGCGCGAGTTCGCCCGCGTCGCGCGCCGGCGCGCCGCAATCTTGCAGTACGAGCGCGACGAATGCCATGCATTCACGAAGGCATACGGCGAAGTCGTGCGAGCCTACGCGACCGACGACACCGAGGCCATGCGGCAGCGCGCGCTCGGGGCGTTCGCCCAATTTCCGGCGTCGCAAATCTCGCGCAGCGAAGCCTTTTTTCTCCAAGAGATGGACCGGGAGGCGCTCCTGGGTCGCGCGGCCTCGTCCTCGTATTTGCCGGCTGAAGGCGCGCCGGCCGAGGCGCTGCGCCGCGATCTCAACGAGCTTTTCGACCGCCATGCAAGCGACGGGAGCGTGGCGCTGCACATGGTTACCTACGCACTGATCGCCGATCTCCAGAAATGAGCGAGGGACGAAAGCTTCGGGTCGGCATCGACGTCGGCGGAACCTTCACCGACGTCGTCGCCATCGATGCCGCGACGCGCGAGCTGGTGGCCCGCGTCAAAGTTCCGACGACGCACGACGCCGAGCGCGGCGTCGCCGAGGGCATCGTTGCGGGCATCGAGCAGCTGCTCGCCGATTCTGCGGTCGATTCGGCTTCCGTCGCCTTTATCGCGCACTCGACGACGCAGGCCACCAACGCATTGCTCGAAGGCGATCTCGCGCGGGTCGGCGTGCTCGGACTCCTCGACGGCTTGGCATGGCTGTCGCGACGGCAGATGCGCTTTCGGGCCTTTTCGGTGAGTTCGGGGGCGATTTTTGCTCCGCAGTTTGCGTTCGTGCGCGCCGGTGACGGCGACGAAGTGCGAGCCGCCGTCGACCGCTTGATCGAAGCCGGCGCGCAAGTGCTTGCGGCTAGCGAAAGTTTCGGGGTCGACCGGCCGGAGCACGAATCGGCCGCCGTGGAGTACGCGCGCGAGCGCGGAATCGAGGCGACCAGCGGCCACGACGTCAGCTCGGCGTACGGACTGCGTTCGCGCACGCGCACCGCGGCGATCAATGCGGCGATTTTGCCGACGATGGTGCGCACGGCACGGATGACCGCGCAGGCCGTGGAGCGTGCGGCGATTCCCGCGCCGCTCATGGTGATGCGCAGTGACGGTGGCGTGATGGACGTCCGCGAAGTCGGGCGCCGCCCGATTCTCACGCTGCTCTCGGGGCCGGCAGCCGGCATCGCCGGTGCGCTCCTGTACGAGCGTTTGAGCGACGGCATCTTTATCGAAGTCGGGGGAACCAGCTCGGATTGTTCGGTTATTCGCAACGGCCGCCCGCAGATGCAGCCCGCGAGAATCGGCGGCCACCGCACGATGCTGCGCACGCTCGACGTTCGCACGCTAGGAATCGGCGGCGGGAGCATGCTGCGCGTCGACGGCGGCAGCATCGTCGACGTTGGGCCGCGCAGCGCGCACATCGCCGGCTGCGCGTACGCGTGTTTCGTCGCGCCCGAGGAGATCGAGGGGGCGTGCGTCGAGCTGATCGCGCCGACGCCGCAAGACCGCGCCGACCACGTCGTGCTCGTCGCACCTTCCGGCGCGAGGATCGCGTTGACGGTCACGTGCGCCGCCAACGTCGCCGGAGGCGTTCCTGAAGGCGCCTTTGCGCGCGGCAACGGCGAGTCGGCGCGCCGAGGCTTTGAGTTGCTCGCGCAGCGCACCGGCGGCGACGCCTTCGCTTTGGCGCAGCGTGTGCTTGCGCTCGCGGTAGCGAAGCTGCGCGCCGCGACGGACGCTTTGGCACGCGATTACGACCTCGACGAGGAGCGCATGACGCTCGGCGGCGGCGGCGGCGGCTGCGGTGCGATCGTGCCGCATCTCGCTGCCGCGATGAACCTGTCGTACCGGATTGCGCGCGACGCCGAGGTGATCGCGCCAATCGGCGTGGCGTTGGCGCTGGTGCGTGACGTCGTGGAGCGCACGATCGTCTCGCCCACTCCGCAAGAAATCGCGCGCATTCGGCGCGAGGCCGCCGACCGCGTCATCGCTGCCGGTGCCGCGCCCGAGCGGGTCGTGGTCGAGATTGAGATCGACACGCAACGCAACAAAGTCACCGCTACCGCCTCCGGGGCGACGGCACTGGTGGAAGCCGCGGCCGGCGACGCGTGTACCGAGTTGGAGCGGGCAGCGATCGCGGTGCAATCGTTGGCGTGCGAAGCCGCCGAACTGCGTCCGATCGAGCTTACCGATGCATTGAGCGGTTACGAACGTCGTCGAGATCTCCGCGTGATCGACGAACGTGGCGTCGTGCGACTCGCGCTGCGCGATTACCGGCTTACTCGGACGACGGCGGTCGAGGTTGAACCACACGTGCGCGACGTCGTGGAAGCCGCGACGCAGTTCGGCGACGTGGGCCGGGCGTTGCCCGCGCTCTATCTGCTGCGCGGTGCGCGCATTGCGGCGTACGAAGGCCTGACTAGCACCGACCAAGCCGTCGCGCTAGCCGCCGAAGAAGTCGAAGGCTGCGCACCTGACGAGTCGGTCGTCATTCTCATCGAACCGCGCAGCGCGTAGGACTTGGCGACACCCGGCTTATCTGCTAAACAGCATCGACATTCGTGAGGCCAGGAGCTTCCACATGAAACCGGCGGGGTACATCGCGGAACTCGGAGCATCCGACGGGATTACGGCGTTCTCGGGCTTGAATTTCGTGCAAATACGCCACTGTACGGGGGGCACGTCGCCTTGAAAGCGCGCTCGATACACGGGTACCCAGTGCTTTGCGTCATCGAATCGCATTACCATGGCCGAACTGCAGCAGGTAGCAACAACCCGGTTCGTAGTTGATTTCTCGTCGATCTTATAGTCTTTTAGAAGCTCGGCACCCCTAGAATATTCGATGCGGTCTTTACGATAAAGAATATAGGCGGTGCCACCATCTGGACCTAGAATTGGAACGGCGTTAGTCAATGCCTCAATCTGGCGGGAGCCTTGTTGGCATGAGTCGCAGTAGCAGACGACACTCGTAATGGGAGTGCCCAAAGCTTCGATTTCTACACTTCCACATGAGCAACGAGCGGTTCGCATGGTCTTCTGTTCGAGTCACCGCCGGACAATTCCGGCCGGCGATACGCGCGACATGCGATGCTCCGCTCGCGTCGAAACATGCTATCGATGACGATAGTGAGACGCCCCCTCGTGCTTCCGATATTGCTGGGTGGGTTAGCCGCGTGCAGCAATCATCAGCCGGCGCCGGCAGCATCTGCTGCGCCGGTGACGCTGAACTGGGCGCCGTGTGCCGGCGTGCCGAAGACGCAGTGCTCCAGGCTCGCGGTACCGATCGACCCCGCACGACCGAACGGCGCAAAATTGAACCTGCGCATCGCTCGCGTGCCCGCGATTCATCCGAATAGTAAGAAAGGGGTGCTGATCTTCATTCCCGGGGGTCCTGGCGTCGGCATCAGCGGCACCTTCGGCGGCGAGAATCGCACCGGGCAGCACGTCGACGATTTTAGCCGCAAGTACGACGTTGTGACCTTCGATCCGCGCGGGATCGGGATGAGCAATCCAATTCGTTGCGCGCCCGCTGCGGTTCCGCCGGCCACGCCTCCGACCGGCCGTACCCCATCGGCGGCGGAGTTCAAAGCGATCGGCGACGCAAACGCCGCACTTTTTAAGACTTGCATCGCCGAGACCGGCGATTTGATGACCCATCTCTCCGCGATGGATACGGCCGCCGACGTCGAGCGCATTCGTCAAGCGCTGACGCCGAACACCGGCTTGGTCGCGTACGGCGGCTCGTACGGAACGGCCTATGGGCAGGCCTATCTCGAGCGGTATCCCGATCGCGTCAAAGCGCTCGTGCTCGATGCCGTCGTCGACCACAGCGTCGATCTGCCCACCTTCGTCTCGCGCAACGTGCTGGCCGCCGGCGACGCCTTCGACCGATTCACGCAATGGTGCAAGCACGATGCCGCCTGCGCGCTGCACGGCCAGAACGTCGGCCTCGTGTTCGACGCCGTGGTCGCCAAAGCGCCGGTGACTCGTACGCTGGTTTCGCAGCTCTTGGCGGCGGGTCCCGACCCCAACGTCGGCTGGCCCGCAATCGCGACGATGCTCGCCGAAGTAAACGACGGCAAGAGCGAGGCGCTCAAGGCCATGACCACCACGGCGTCGCTGGCGAGCAGTTCGGAAGATCCGTACGCGCGCGCCGGAAAGAACGGTCTCTTTGCCGGCGTGATCTGCTCCGATTACGGGCCGCAGAGCGATTACGATACGCTGCTGACTGCCGGGAACTCAGTAGCGCTCCAAGCGCCGCGCTTTGCCTGGAAGTTCTGGGATTCAACGCCGCTCGCGCACGCAACCGCCGGCGTCGGCGACTGCGCCGGCTGGCCGTACGCCGCGAGTAATCCGCCGCACCGCTTGCAGGTTGGACCGCATCCCAACGTCATGGTCGCCAGCCCAACGCACGACCCAGCAACGCCTTTAATCAACGCCCTTTCCGTCTGGCTGCAGATTCCGCAGGCGCGTCTCTTGATCGCCGACGTGGACGGCCATCAAAGCCTCATCCTCTCGGCGTGCGCCTACAAAGCGGAGGCGCAGTTCCTCGACGATCCGGCGTCGGTATCGTCAACGACGATCTGCCCGAGGTAAGGCGAATCAATTTACCGGCGGTTGGCGAATCGCGAGCCCTTCGGCCTCTTCTAGAGCGATCGTACTCTGGTTACGTCCGTATGAAAAGTAGAAGAGCAGACCGGCGGCGAGCCAAATAAGGAAGCCGAGCCAAACCAGCGGGAAGAATCCCCACACCAGCGGGTTGCCCTGCCGCAGGAAATAGATCAAGAAGAGTGCCGTGACGGCCGAGAGTACCGGAATCAAATAGGGGCCGAACGGAACCTTGAACTTGCCCAGCGTCTCGGGATGGCGGGCGCGCAGCACCGGTACGGCGATCGAGACGAGCACAAAGGCGCTGAGCGTTCCCATATTGGTAAGCGACCCCAGGATACTAATCGGAAAGAGTGCGCCGGCAGCCGCGATCAAAACACCGAAGAGTATTTGTGAGATCCACGGCGTGCGCCACGTCGGATGCAAGCGAACGAACAGCGGGGGGATGAGTCCGTCCCGCGACATCGCGTAGAATATTCGGGTCTGTCCGTACATCATGACGAGAAGCACCGTCGTCAACCCGGCGATGGCGCCGAACGAAATGATCACTCCCGCCCAAGCGAGCCCGACGCTGTCGACCGCAAACGCAACGGGGAAGTTGACGTTGAGCGTGTAGAACGGCACCATGCCGTTGAGAATCGCGACGACGATGATATAGAGAATCGTGCACACCACGAGGCTCGCGATGATGCCGATGGGTAGATCGCGCGCTGGATTGCGCGCCTCTTCGGCGGTCGTCGAGACCGCATCGAATCCGATGTATGCAAAGAAGATGAAAGCGGCCCCGCCGAACATTCCGGCCCAGCCGAACGGGAAGAAGCCGCCCTCTCCGGCGAGCGGGCCGGGCGGCAGGTGATAGTTCGCGGGATTGATGTGGCCCAGACCGATCGCAATAAAGAAAAGCACGACCGCGAGCTTAATTGCAACGATGATTGCGTTGACGCTACCCGACTCCTTCGTACCGCGCACGAGCAGCGCGGTGATCAGAAAGATGATCGCCGCCGCGGGCAAATTCGCTATTCCCGGCGTCGCGTCCCAGTGACTGTGCTGCCATGCCTGGGGAATGTTGAGATTGAACAACGTGTGCAGGATGAAGTTAAAATAGCCGGACCACCCGACGCTGACGGTCGCCGCGCCGAGCGCGTATTCGAGGACCAATGCCCAGCCGACGATCCAAGCCAGGAACTCGCCGAGCGTCGCATAGGTATAGGTATAGGCGCTGCCGGAGATGGGAATTTTGCTGGAGACTTCGGCGTAGCAGAGCGCGGCCAGCGCGCTGACGATGCCGGCGGCGACAAACGAAAGGGTTAACGACGGGCCCGCACGCGTTGCCGAAGCGA
>JABCZE010000057.1 GCA_013289785.1 Vulcanimicrobiota bacterium
GGCGTCGGGGTTGTCGTACGCGTCAACCACGGCGACTACTTGACCGGCCCCAGCCTTAGTAGACGGCAGATTGTAACGGGCCTCCAAGTTTGCGGGACTCAACCCAGAGACGTCGGGGCCGGCGCCGTTCATGGACTCGATCAAGGCGTCGCAGTGCATATATCCCACCGGGGTGTCGGGGCAAGCCCGGCGCGCGAGGTGCTTCGCCTGCCATTGCGGCATTGGCCCAGTAGAAACGCTTGATTGGCTTGGCGACGACGGCATATTGGAGGGGCCGCCGGCGCTACATGCCGCGACGGCGAGCACCGCCAGCATCGGCAAAAAGAACCTGATTTGGCTATTCACGGGAGCTCCTTTTATTTCGTTAGTGTCCGAGGTGTCGGCTCACTTCGACGCGACCCAGCTTCCCAACTCCAGAACCCGTGCGATCCTTCAGATAGTGGCGTGGGCGCACGCGTCGATGCGCTTTTTTAAGAACCGCTGCTCTACCGGGTTGCGAGCCAGTGCAAGCGCGGTCTCAAAATGCTCGCGCGCAATCGCATTATTCTTGCAGCGCAACTCGAGTTCGCCCCGAGCCGCATAATAGAATGGATACCTCGCCAGCCGATCGCGGTCGTTCACAGCGTCGATCGCTTCCAGCCCGTTTTGCGGTCCGCGCAGCTGTGCGACGGCAATCGCGCGGTTGAGCGCGACGACCGGAGAGGGCGCAATTTTCATCAAGGTGTCGTAAAGCGCGACGATCGCGGTCCAGTCGGTATCTTCAAAGCGCGGCGCGGCGGCGTGAACCGCGGCAATCGCCGCCTCGACGTGATAGCGGCTCAGCTCGGTACCGGTTGCCGAGCGTTCGAGCCACGCCCGGCCTTGCTCGATCATCGTCCGATCCCAACGCGAACGATCCTGATCGAACAGCGAGCTCAGGTCGCCCCAAGCGTCAAGACGCGCCGGCAAACGAGCGGCATCGAGGTACATCAGCGCACAAAGCGCTAACGTGGATGGCACGGCGCCCAGCGGATGTTCGGCCAGTAGCCGCGTGAGCCGGATCGATTCGCGACATAAGTCGGTGCGAACGACGGCGTGGGCCGACGCGCCATGGTAACCTTCGCTGAAGATCAGATACAGCGCCCGCTGGACGACGGGGAGCCGAAGCGCAAAGTCGGCGGCGTCGGCGATATCGAAGAGCACGCCCGATTCGGCCAGCATCTTCTTGGAGCGGCTCAAGCGCTTCTCGACTGCGGCGGGGCTGCTAACGAACGCGCTTGCGACTTCGCGAGCGCCAAAGCCGCCAACGAGCTGCAGTACGAGCATCACTTGCGCCGGCGCCGAAAGCCGCGGATGGCAGCACGAGAACATCATGCGGAGCTGATCGTCTTCGATGCCGATTGGATCGAAGATTTCCTCGACTGCATTGGCCAAGGTCCACTCGGTCTGCAGCAGTCGTCCCAGATCCGGGGCGAAGGTTAGCGCCGTCCGTTCGCGGCGCAGCACGTCGATGGCGCGATTCTTCGCCGTCTTCATAAGCCACGCGGATGGGTTTTCAGGAATGCCGCGCAGCTTCCAAACCTCCAACGCTCGGCAGAAGGCATCTTGGACGACGTCTTCTGCCAACGCCAGATTGTGAATACCAAATGCGCGCGTGAGCGTGGCGACCATGCGTCCCGCCTCTCGGCGAAAGAGATGATCGCTCAGCTCCATATTTACATATCCATTTTCATCACGGGCCGTACCTCCACGGAGCCGCCGACCTCGAGAATCGGGCAACCGCCGGCAAGTTTTGCCGCGTGCGCGAGATCGTCGGCTACCACGAGCGTGAATCCGCCGACGAGATCCTTGGCTTCGGCGAAGGGACCGTCGGTTACCGTGCCGCCTTTGCCGGTGACGACTTTGCCCTCGAGTTCGAGCGGCTGTCCGGGATCTTTGAGATTGCCGCTGACCGTCAGCTCCTTCATCCAGGCCAGCCACTTCTGCATGATCTGCTGCGACTGCTCCGGGCTGGGGTTCCGCTGACCGCCACGATAAAGATAGAGAAAATCACCCATGATCGTACCTCCTAGAAGAGTGTAATGTGGCCTAGACGTTTGGGAGGTGCCAGAGCGGACATTCTTTCAGAAATTCGCCGCGAGCAGAACAGGGCTCGGCCGGGAATTTCGGAGAAATGACGGCAATGCAAACATTGACGTCACCATTCCAAAAGGAAGTCCGTTCGATCATCAAGGACCGCCATCTGTTGGGGCACCCTTTCTATGTCGCGTGGTCGAAGGGTGAACTCTCCCTCGACCAGCTGCGGCAATATGCCGGTCAGTATATGCATCACGTGTTGGCGGAGCCCACCTATTTAAGTGCCGTTCATTCGAACACGCCGCACTTTGCGAGCGACGGAAAAAGCGACCTCAGCACGCGGCAGGCGATCCTGCAAAACCTTATCGACGAGGAGTTCGGGCCCGAGAACCATCCCGCGCTTTGGAAGCGCTTCGCCGCGGCCTTGGGATTGTCGGAGGACGACCTTGCCGCCACCGCGCCGCTGCCGGCGACGCAATCGCTGGTTGGCACGTTCACCGATCTCTGCCGGAACCGCCCGTACTACGCGGGTTTGGCGGCACTGCACGCCTTTGAATCGCAAGTACCTGCGATCGCCGCCGTGAAGATCGACGGGCTCCGGCGCTTTTACGGCTTTACCGACCCCCGCGGGTACGAGTTCTTCACCGTGCACGAGGAGGCGGACATCTTCCATTCCGCCGCCGAGTGGCGTTTGATCGAACGGGCCGCCGATGCTCCGGCAAAGCGAGCCGAGGTTCTTGCCGCAACGAGCGAGGCGTGCGAAGCGCTTTGGAGTTTCCTCGGCGGCGTGTACGAAGTTTCCTCGATTAGCGCGGGCTGACAACCGCGGCCTCGGGAATGTCGAGGCCGGTTAAAGTTTTGGTAGCATCGCCGCCTGCTGGGAACTTCCAGTAGCCGGCGGTGCCCAGCGATGCGGATGGCGCAATGACTCGCTTGTGCGCCGAATCGATCCAGAACTGATGAACGTTCTTCGACCCGATTAGCGAGGTCGAGGTAACTTCCGTTCCACTGCTGCCGCTTATGCTGAACTGATAGACCGAGTCGGGACCTTCGTTCTCTTCGGCGACGGCCACGTACTTGCCGTTCCACGCCACGCCGCCGGCAACCGTAATGTTCTGATCGATCGAAATGTTCGTGAACGTACCGCTGCCTGAGGGAAGCTCGGCTAGCTGGAAACCGCTCGTGCCGTTCTTGTCGCCGTCGACGAAAAGGTTGCCGCCGTTATCGTAGCTGCAGAACCAGGCTCGCGAAATCGAAGAATCGGTGTATACCACGGGCTTGCCCTTGGCCTTCTTGAAAATCGATACGCTGCCCTGACCGCCGCCCGGTCCTTCGTAGTTCGTAACCGCGAGATTCCCCGTGCTCGGATCGACCGAACAACCGGCCGGGTAGTCTCCGGTGTCACTCAAGGTTGCGATGGGGCTCGTGCCGCCGTGCGCGTACTCCGTTATCGTTGCCGTTTCATCGTCCACGATCCAAATATCGCCCGCTTTGTTGGTGCACTCGCCATACGGCTCTTCGAAGCCGGTTAGCGTACCCTCGAGCGCGCCCTGGGGGTACGAGAAGACCGAAACCGTACCGTTATTGGCGTCGGTGACATAAAGTAGCGACATTCGCTTTGCACCGGCAGCCATCCGCGAAGCGCGGCCGTCGTGGTGGCGCGGCGCTGTGACGCGATCCGGGCTCACGAGCGGTGGACCGTTTCGCAGGAGTGGTTCTGCCGGACTCAGTTGCGATGCCGTGCCGCCGCAGCCGGCGAGCAGTGCGACGGCCGCCCAAACGCTCTTCATACCGGCTCAGATTTCCGCCCCCGGGGCGGGACTCTTTCCGTCGCCGCGAAGCTGCGTGGGCGAGATGGCCGGTGAAGACCTAACGCGTCGGGAGTTCGAACTCGTGGTGGGCGAAGCGTTGGAATCGCTTCCAAAGCGCTTCGCCGACCTCGTCGAGAACCTCGTCATCGCCGTCGAAGAGGAACCCAGCGACGAGGACCTCGACAGCATCGAGGACGACGGCGAAGACGACTCGGAACTTCTCGGCATCTACCGAGGGGTGGCGCTTACCGAGCGGACGCACGACATGCCCTTGTTACCCGACGAGATCGCCATCTTTCGCGGACCCATCAATCGGGTCGCCTCTACCCGCGAAGAGGCCGTGGAGGAAGTGCGGGAGACCGTGATCCACGAGCTCGGGCACTACTTCGGCCTCCACGACGAGGAGATGCCGCATTAATTGCAGTGGGTGTTTTAGGTTCTCATGCAAGTGACGTTGTATTGCTCTTTCCAGGCTCCGCCGGATTTGTATTCGCCGAGGTCGGTCGTCTTCGTCGCGCTATAGGTGACGGTATCGCGGATCTGCATGTTCGAGCCTGAGGCATTGGTTGCCGAGCCGAGCCATACCATCTTCTTTCCGGTCATCGACGACGACTCCGTGCCGTAGCTTCCGTCGGAGACGATGAACGGGCTCCACCACGTTCTCGTCTTGGCCGCATACACGTTGTACCAAGTGTTATCGAAGTTCGTGCCGGTCGAGTGATACATGATTGCGCCGGCGTTGGTACGCGTGACGGTCATGGATTGGTGGCTGGGCCCACCCATTGCCGAGGGCATCATGTTGGTGCACGACCACGTTCCGACGGCCCAATCAAAGCCGTGCGGACCGACGCCCGGCATTGCCGAGGACATCATCTGAGACTGCGCCGCGCATGGAACCGCGACGACAAATGCCGCAAGTAAGACCTGCAAAAGAACCTTCTTCATTTCCGTTCCTTTCCGAGAGGTAGTAGGAACTTGCTTGTTTGCCGAGTCGCCGGGCGCACCTTTACGATCCCTACGGGCCTAAGAGGCGATGAGCCTTGAGTTGCGCGCCGAGTGCAGCCCGTTCCAAAAACCGGCGACCGCGTCGAGCATCGCTTCCCCCGCCTCGAGAAAGCGCTGGGCGCTGAAGCTCGGCTTGGCAAAGGCTTCTCGTAACTCGTCTGACGTATGCGCGGCGTGGTTCTCCTCCAAGGCGTCGTGCCACGTCCAAAATCCGAGCGGAAGCTGCGGAATTCGGCTCTTCTTGATCGCTCGCAACCCGGCAATCAGCTCCTTCCAAAATCCGGCGGCCGCCCAGTGCTCGATCGCGTACGATGCACCCGCCGCGGTCGATTCATCCTCGGAGCTATACCAGGACATCAATGCGTCGCAAAAGTCCAGCGTCGAGGCCCTTCCAAAGCGGCGCTTCCCGATCTCGCTCCAACCGAGATCGAGCGTCGCCGCGAAATGCGCCAGCCATTCGAAGTGCCCGGCCGTAAAGCGAAACGTTCCCCCCTCGACGCTGCCGGAAGGCGCGAACGTGACGCCCAGCTCGTTGAGTAGGATCTCTTTACCGGCGCGGTAGCTCTGGAGGTCGGGCGCGTTGATGCACTTGCGCAGCTGAGCCTCGATGAACAGGTGGCTAAAGACGGAAAACTGCACGGTGAAGTCGCGAAGCTCTTCCAGCGTTGCCTCACCGCGCGCGAACCACTTGGTATATTCGTTGTTGCTCACGATCGGGTGCCGGTCGATGCTCCTGGCGACTGCGCGTTCGAACTCGGTAAGGTTGTTGGTTGTCGTGACTGCCTTCATGATGCTCCTACAATAAAAAGAGCCGCCTCGCGTCGGCGAGGCGGCTTTGCATTTTTACGAACTCGTTCGTTAAAGCAATGGCGTACCTGGCCGGCTTCGATCGAAGTAACCGTAATAATAATAGTACGCGAAGGATTGCAGAACGAACATGTGTAGGCCAATCTACCACAGGCCTTTGCCGAATGCAAGGCGTCGAATGCGCTCGCCTAACCTGGCCGGCGGGGAAAGCATGCCCACCGCTGAACCGGTCTGCTCTATGAAAAACGCCTCGATAGTACTTACGCTCGCACTGGCGCTGGGTGCCTGTTCGGGCTCTTCTTCCGCTCGCGGGTCCTACGGCTCGGGCGATCCGAACCTAGCGGCGCCGAATCTTGGGGGCGGCCCGATCGATCCCTTCCTAACCGACGGCCAAGCGGTTTTGCACGCGTTGGATGCGATTGCGGAGCATTCCGGACGCCCGATGCGCGTGACTTCCCTAAGCGCGGATCGCATGACCGGCCTGATGGTCGACGTGCAGGAGCCCAAGAACCACATCAACGTGGACCACTATGTTGTTGGGCCCGACGGTACGCTTTCAGGGCCAACGCCCGTTAAATTGATGTCGCTGGGCGGCGGTCCGATCACCGCCGCAAAGGTCGATGGCGAAGCCTTTGACCCCAAGGCGATCGCCTTCGCGCGGCTGACGCAGACGGCGCGCGACGCCATCGCCGAGTCCAAGTATCCCGACGCACGCGTGACCGAATGGGAGTTCGGCGGCATTGGACCCGACGATCGTCAATACATCTATTTGGAGTCGTCGCGCGCCCGGCCGGTGGCGATCGTCAACTCGCAGCTCAAGGTCCTCACGATGCGGTTCTAAGACGCGCGGCCGATCGTCAGTGATCTCGAGCTCTTCGCGCATGCGCAGGCTAAGCGTCTTCTCGCCGGGCAGCTCGGCGCCGCACCGATGTCGGTCTATCGTGGGGCGGATACGGTTAACGGGTGCTTCTGCAAGATAACCTCAATTGCAACTTCCGCCGGCCCGCAGGACTGGTCAGTTCCGACGATCGCGTAGTCGTACTGCTCGTCGAGTAGCCCTACACGCACGAACGAAAACCCCGAAAGATTCTCTAGGAGCACGTCGATGATGTTGAGTGACCGTGGAGACCACGACCACCGTTTCGCGATCGTAAACGTCCACCGGTGATCGCAGTTGAAGCGCGATGGCCAGGTGCCCTGCTCGTATAGGTCCTCATCCGGAACTACGATGACCAGGTACCCCGGTGGCCGCACCAGCTCGAACCATCCCCGGAGCGCAAGCATTGGATCTGCCAAATGCTCAAGGCAGTGGCTAGAATAAACGAAATCGTAGGAGTTCGGCGGCAGGTACTGCAGGATGTTCTGGGCATCACCATCCGCAACGTCGAAGCCATCGCAGGACTCAATCCCAGGGAAGAGCTGGTCGCGGTCTAGGCGATCTCCGCCGTGTCCGATATCAATTCCACGTCCCCTAAAAACGCGCTCAAAGAGCGGATCGCGGACTCGGCGCCGATTCGCCTTCCGGGTCTCTTCACCCATTGCGTACGCTACACAGAGAGCTAAGAGCCTCGCCTATCTTCACGTGGTCGGCTGGCCAGAAGAACCATTGGTTAAGCGACGGCTTCATGCCATAGAGGCCCGCGTCGTACTCCCATTGCGTGCGGCGGACCGTCTCGGGGGATGCCCGTTCCGCCAGTTCAAGAACGGGCACCCCGAACAGGCTGGAAAACGTTCTCAACATCGTCAAAGCTGAAACGACAATGGTGGCGCGGCTGGCCACGAAGAGGGCCTCGACGACGCTGAGCTTGCTACAAAGATTTATGTCCGCGGGCACAACATCATGCCCCTGACCAATCTTAACTATTGGCAGGCGAGTAGCCTCACGGAGGAACCGATAAATCGTAGGATCGGTCAGCACGCGGTCAGACGCACGTGCGGCGTCGGAGAACAGCACGAAAGCGTTAGGTAGTTCGACCGCTGGTGGACGAGTCGGGCAGTCGATCCAGCGAGAGCCATCAAGTTGTTCGAACTTCTTTGGAGGATTTGTATAAACATTCTGGTGCCACCGGACCGCCTCCGGCATGCGGTTGTCAGAGTCTCCATCATTGACTTCCGGAAGCTCGGAGGTCTTCTTCACGCTGAGCTCAAAGGGCAGCGCGCGGAAAAGATCGCCAACGCTTGAGCTGTATTCGTGTTCATAGACAACAATTGCGCTCGTAATCGAGCCCTGCTCTAAGCCCGTCCTGACTCGAGCGAGAATCGTCCGCCCGCGCTCGTCAATAAAGTAACCGCAGAGCACATCGCCCAAGCCGTGGCGTGCGGGAATGAGGACCTTCGCCCCGTTCGGAATCACGATAGACCTAAGGTTTTTCGTGAA
>JABCZE010000058.1 GCA_013289785.1 Vulcanimicrobiota bacterium
GTGAGAGTTTGGCTTTGGGCCGGAATCGAGTTCGCCGTTCTGGCCGTGCTCGCGTGCGTGCGAGCGAAGCTTTGGACCTACGGTTCCGATACCGGCACCTTCGCGCAAATCGTCGCCGACGCGTTCAACGGAATGCGAAACGGCGTCGAGAACGGCACGCACCTCCGCTATCATTTTTCACCTTCATTGGGTTTGCTCTGGCCCTTCGTAGGGCTGACGCGCAGTGCGGTGCCCTTGCAACTCGTGCAAGCCGCTGCGACGGTTGCATGCGCGCCGCTGGTCGCCACGCTGGCACGCCCGTATGCCGGGCCCAAACTTGCCGAGCGCCTGGGATTCCTCACGCTGCTCTATCCGCCGCTGCTCGCACTCGGCTTCGACGAGTTTCACGAGCTCGGGCTCTTCACGCCGCTAGTTCTGGGTCTTTTCGTTGCAGCCGACCGCAGCAAGTGGCTTTGGTTTGCGGCGTGCGCGATCGTTGCGGTTGGGTTGCGCGAAGATGCCGCGCTGACGCTGGTCTTCTTCGGCCTGGTCTTGGTCGCGATCGGATTACGGCCCGCAGCATTGGGGCTCGGTCTTCTCGACCGGCGTCCGCTCGAGCCGATGGCCACAGCTATCGCCGGAGCCGCACTGGCTTGCGGCGCGGTGGCCATACTCGCGGCCTATTATTCCGTTCTCGCGTTGCGTTTTGGCGGCTGGGGCCCGAGTCACTTTTACGTGTACTCGTTCGCGAACGGTCCCCTCGCGCTCGTGCTCTCACCGTTCACGCATCCGCGTGAGTTCGCGAGTTCAATTTTTACCTTAGGACGCCTTACCTACGTGCTGGAGGCGCTGGTTCCCGTGGCTTTCTTACCGCTGTTCTCGTGGTGGGCAGCGCTCGCGCTACCCGGCGGCGCCGTCGTGCTGCTCGCGAACTCCGGCTACGTTTGGCGAATGGGCGACCACTATGCGGCGCTGTGGATACCCTGGCTTCTCGTTGCGACCATCATGGGAGTCGTCGTGCAGGCGCGCAAGCGAAGCCTGCGCGTCGCAAAGGGTTGGACGATCGCGTCGGCCGCGCTCTGTATCATCTTCTTGATCGCGTTCGATCCGATGCACCCGCTGCACTATCTGCATCCGTACTATCACGACATAGCCGACGCGCGCCGCGCGCTCGACTGCGTGCCGGAAAATGCTTCGGTTGCAACCTACGACGAATGGTTCTCCGCCGTGGCTGCGCAGCGGCCGCGGGCGACTATCGACCTCACCAGCGGCGTCACCTACCTCGTCTACGCCGATGATTTTCCCGCAACCGCGTTCCAGCAGCGTATGCGCCCCGCGATTGCTTCGGAAGTTGCGCGGGGCGAGTATCGCGCGATCTGCCGTTTCGGCGGCGTGACGGCCTACCGGGCCACGAGCGGAAAATGAGCGCTCGGATCCCGGGGCCGAACCGCTGGACGACGCTGCAGCGTCTCCTGCCCGTTCCGTTCCGCCGCTTCCCCGGTTTCTTGACGGAGATGACCCAGCGCTACGGCGATATATTGGCCTTTTCGCTTCCGTGGCGTTCGTACGTGTTCGTCAACGATCCCGCGCTCGTCAAGGACATCCTCGTCACGCAGCAGCACGCGTTTTCGAAGTCGCTGGGAACGCGCGTGTTGCGCCTGCTGCTCGGTGACGGTTTGCTCACGAGTGAAGAGCCGCTGCACCGGCAGATGCGCCGCATCGTGCAGCCGGCCTTTCACCGCGAGCGCATCGCGGAGTACGCGCGCGTCATGGAACGCGACGCCGTCGAGTTTGTCGAGCGGATTACGCCGAACGAGCTGTTCGACGCCCACGCGGCGATGACCGAGTTGACGTTGCGAATCGCGACGGAGACGCTGTTCGGAAGCGACGAAAGCGAATCGGCGCGGCTGGTTCGCGAGGCGCTGCGCCTGATGATGAACGAGTTTCCGAAGATGCTGACGCCCGCCGGAGCGTTCGTTACGCGCCTGCCGTTGCCCAGCACGCGACGGTTTTGGCGTGCGCGCGCGATGCTCGACGAGATCGTCTACGGCCTCATCGCGCGTCGCCGCGCGGACCCTCACGACCGCAGCGATGCGCTCTCGATGCTCCTAGCCGCCCAAGACGCGGACCAAGAGTCCCATCCTGCGCCCAAAGATTGTCATCCTGCGCCCAAAGATTGTCATCCTGCGCCCAAAGATTGTCATCCTGAGCGCAGTCGAAGGACGGACGAACAGATTCGCGACGAGATCATGACGCTGTTCATGGCCGGGCACGAAACCACCGCCAACACGCTGACGTGGTCGCTCTTTCTCCTCGCGCAAAACGACGACGTCGACCGGCGCGCCGGACTTGCCGCGCGCGACGGCGACCGCGATTATCTCGGGCGCGTCGTCAAAGAGGTTCTGCGGCTCTATCCGCCCGCGTGGATTATCGGCCGCGAGGCGCTACGCGACGTCACCTTGAGCGACGGCAGCCACATCCCGGCAGGAACGACGGTTTTCATGGTGCCCCTGCTGCTGCACCGCAAGCCGCAATATTTCACGAACCCCGACGCCTGCCAACCCGATCGCTGGCTGGAAGAAGAGCCGCCGCCCTTTGCTTACATCCCGTTCGGCGGCGGGGCGCGGCGGTGCATCGGTGACGAGTTTGCGTTACGAGAGACGACGATCGTGCTGGAAACGTTGCTGCGGCGCTACCGCTTTGCGCTCGAACTTGGAGCGCGCGTGGAAACGGCTCCGCTGGTCACGCTTCGCCCCGCCGGTCCCGTTCCGATGCGCGCGATCGCGCGAGTCGCATCGGAACCCTTGACGGCGCCCTCGCGCAACCTGGCACCGTAGAGTCGTCTCGACGAACCAAGCGCCGCCAACGAAGGGTACCGGAGCTATCCTAATCTAAGAGCTCTTCGAAATTAAGGTCGAACCCAGCGGGCGGCGTGCCTTCCGTCCAAATGGCGCGCCGATAGGGGTCGATAAAGATGACGTACGCGGTCCCGGCTTCGCGTAGCCGTTCGAGCTTCGCTCGCATTCTCTCCGGCTCGTCCGTCGGCGAGCAGAGTTCGATGGCAATCGCGGGCGCTCCGGGATAAAACAACTCGCGCTCTTCGTCGCCGAGCTTCGCCCAGTTCTCGGCTGCGACGAGCGATGCATCGGGCGAGACAACCTCGGAGGCGCCCAAACGGAAACCGCCGCTCGAGTCAAAGGCGACGTAGCCGTGCGACTGCGCCCAGTCGTCAACGATTGCGGCTAGGCGCGCATTGCGCCTCGACGAGTTGGCGCCCGCAGGCGGAGTCATCAACAGCTGCCCGGCGGCGGTCCGCTCGACTCGCCAACCTGGATTTTGTGCGGAGATCCGCAGCAGGTCTTCGTCGCTTGCAGACAACGGTATTTGCGCGTGCATGAGCCGATTATAGCACCACCTCACGCGTCCGATCACGCGTGAGGTATCGTTACGCTAGTCTGGGAGCACGTCGCAGGCGGTGCTTACGCTAGAACCAACTGATCGTTTTCCAGACCTGCGTTGTCGATTGCCTGGCGAATCATCTGATCGGCGACGCCGGGGGCGAACCAGCGCTCTCGCGCTTGTGCGCCGAGCTGATCGATCGGGTCGAAGTAGAGGAAGGCCTTGCCGGGCTTGACGCTGGGCGCCGCATAGACCGCGATGCCGTTCTCACGATCGTAGTATTCGTACGAGTGGACGTCGCGTTTGCCGCCGCCGCCCGGCGCGTCGCAAACGAACGTGGGTGTATTGAAGCCGGCGGTACTTCCGCGAACGAACTTCTCGGTGTCCACCGCCGTCGCGATCGTGGTGCGCAACTCCTCGACCCCTTTGACCATGTCGTGCATGTAGACGTAGTACGGGTGCACGTTGATGTGGCCGAGCCGCTTGGTCAGTAACTGCATGCGTTCGCGGGTGTCGTTGACGCCGCGAATCAGCACGGACTGATTCCGGGTAAAGATCCCGCGCTCGAAGAGCAGACGCATCGCCTTCTCGGTGATCCACGTGATCTCTTCGGGGGCGTTGAAATGCGTGTGCAGGACGACTTCTTTGCCGCACTTTCGCCCACGTTCCACGATGGCGGTGAGCGCGTCGAGCCACTCCGTGTGGGTGATGAGCTTCATCGGCATGATCGCCGGGCCTTTGGTTGCGAAGCGCAGCCGGCGCAGATGCGGAATGTCGAGCAGCGCGTTGCCGATCAGCTCGATGTTCTTGGGCGCAAGCTGGTACACGTCGCCGCCGGAGATCACGATATCTTCCAACTCCGGACGGCTTGCGATGTACGCAAACGCCTCCTGCCACTGCTTGGGCGTCTGGGCCAGCGTGATCTTGTCGACGTTTTCGGTGTCGGGTCCGATCGCATAGCTGCGCGTGCAGAAACGGCAATAGACCGGGCAGACGGCCAACGGCAGAAAGAGCGCTTTGTCGACGTACCGGTGGACGAGTCCGGGAAGCGGCGAGTCTTGCTGCTCGTGCAGCGAATCGAGCGTCAACCGCGGATGGTCGGGCAGCAGCGCCGAGGCCAGCGGGATGAACTGCCGGCGAATCGGGTCGTCGATCGGATCGCTCCAATCGATCAGCGCAATGGCGTAGGGAGAGACGCGCACCGCCATCGGAGCTTGGCGAAAGCCCTCTTCTGCATCTGCGTAGAACTCCGACGAGCAGACGCCGCGAATCGTCTCGAGCAACTCCTCAGCCGTCTTCACCGACTGGCGCTGTTGCCACAAATGATCGAGAAACGTGGCTTCTTCGACCTCGGCGTAGGCCGGAATGTGGCGCCAAAACTCGCCTTGCTTGAGTTGCTTGTACTCGAACTGATCTGGTGACACGGGTGGTTTGACGTGCGGCGCGGCCACAAAGGTTTGGGTCATCGAGATTTCCTTGCGTAGGTTTGGTTGAAATGTGCGTGCAGTTCGGGACGATCGCGCAGCGTCTGCAGCGCGATTTGCGCGTGATCCTTCGTATAGCCGTTACCGATGATCATCGTGACGTCCCGGCCGATGCCTTCGGCACCAAGGGCGGCCGCGGTGAACGACGTCGACATTGAAAAGAAATAGACGGTTCCGCCGTCGCGAGTGGAGAGAATCGAGCACAGCTCGGTTCCCGGAACGTTCACGCAGTTGATCACGAGGTCGGAAAGCTGCGGCGCGACCGATTCGACCTGCCGGCTCGAAGCCACGGCGTCGCGCGCGTCGGTGACGATCAGTTCGTCGACCAATGCTTCACGAACGAGCAGCCGTGCCCCAGGAGTATCCGCGGCGGGAACGATGCCGATGACGCGGCCGCTCTCGCCGACGCAGGCCTTGGCTTGCGCGCACGCCAGCAAACCGCTCTTGCCGTCCGCGCCGACGACCAGCACCGTCTGTCCGGCCGAGCACAGACGTCGCACTTGCGCGGGAGCCCCCGCGACGTCCAGCACGCAGAGCGCCACCTCTTCGTCGAAGTCCTCCGGCAAGCGCGTCCACAGCCCGCTCGCAAAGAGTATCGCCTTGCCGCGAATCCAAATTCGCGCCGTCGCGACATCCACGCCGGTGACCGTGTCGATTTGCAGCGGGGTTAGCGTCAGCGAAACTAGCGACGCAATTCGATCGCCGATGCGCAGATCGACGGTCCCCTGCAGCGCCTCGCCGATTTGCAAAACGCGTCCGACGAACATTCCGCCGCTGCCCGTAACGGGGTTGTGCTGCTTGCCGCGGGCGCGAACGTTTGCGGCGACGTGGTCGCCGATGCGACCCGGATCGAACTCGCACGTTTGCGCGATTTGCTTAAACGAAGCCGAGTCGATGTTGAGCACCTCGACGTCGCAGAGAATTTCGTTTTCACCCGCCGCGGGCGTATTGTCGAGCTTCCAGGCATCTTGGGGCATCGCGCCGGCCGGCTCGAGCACGCGATGAACGCCCAGCGGGTGGCAGGGTGCCGATGGCGGGGCGCTCATCGCAGCTGCACCGTCACGCCGCCGCGGTCGAACGGCATTCCGAGAACGATCGTGGTTCGCGTGCGCGCCATGCCGGGCGTTGCTTTGAGCCGCGCGAGCAAGTCGTCGAGATGTTGCGTCGAACGCGTTGCCACCTTACAGACGAAGCTCTCCTCGCCGGCGACGGAATGCACTTCGCAGACCTCCGGCATCTCGCTGAGCGTGCGCGTAAACTCGTCGTAGGCGCAGTCCGGCGAGGTGTAACAGCTAATGAAGGCGGTAAGATGGATCCCCAGGCGTGCCGGGTCGAGCTTTGCTCCGTAGCCCCGGATATAGCCGCGTTGCTCGAGCCGCTTCACCCGGTCGTGGACCGCGGGCGGCTTGAGGCCGACCAACGTCCCGAGCTGACTAAAGGTCGAGCGCGCGTTGCGCTGCAACGCGTCCAGGATCCGCAGGTCGAGCTCGTCGAGCCCTTCAATGTTTGAAATCATAGTTGTTAGAAGGTCCAAAGTTCCGAATAATTTTCGGAGACTCAAGCATACCACCGGGAATCCATTCGGCGCAAGCCGTCGCGCGGCCGCTATAGCTTTGTGGCTGGCGGCTGTCGCCTGGAGCGCGGGATGCAGCTCGCCGTCCCAGGCCCCCCGCGGCACGGTTCGCTTCGACCTAGCGGCGGATCCGCAGAACCTCAACCCGCTCTTTCTAACCCCCGATGCGGCTTCGGTGGAGCTGCAGGCGGCGCGGCTGGCCTTCGAGCCTTTTATCGACCGCGACCCAGCCGGGCGGCCGGTTCCGGCGCTCTTGGAGGCCGTTCCGAGCCGGGCTAACGGCGGGATCTCAGCCGACGGCCGGACGATTTCGTATCGGCTGCGGGGCGGCGTCACATGGAGCGACGGCCGGCCGGTTACGTCCGCGGACGTCCTGTTTACCTTGAAGGCCATCCTCGATCCGCACAATCCCGTGCGTTCCCACGAAGGCTACGATCTCATCGACCGTGCGTTCGCGCCCGGACCTCGCACCGTCGTCTTTCACCTGCGCCGGCCCTGGGCGCCGGCTGCAACGACGTACTTCTCGTACGGCATCTCGCCGCAGTTCGTTCTGCCGGCGCACGTCTTGCGCGCGCAGTCACCGTTGGAGCGAGCCGCCTTCAATGCTGAACCCAGAGTAGGCGACGGTCCCTATCGCTTTGCGTCGTGGAGGCGCGGCGAAGGATTGCGCTATGTTGCCAATCCGCGCTACTGGCGCGGCAAGCCCGCGGTCGCAACGCTCGCGATTCGTACGGTTCCCGATCCTTCGACCAATCTGCTCTTGCTGCAATCGGGCGAGCTGGATTGGAATCTGCTGGCGCCGGCGCAACTCGCCGTCGTGCGCGGCGATCCGCATTTGCGTTTCGTCACCGTGCCAACCGCCGTCGTAGCCGGGCTCGCACTCAACACCGAACACGCGCCGCTCGACGATCTCGCGGTGCGCCGCGCGATTGCCATGTCGATCGATCGCGGCGAAATCTCGAAAAAAATCACGCTGGGTATCTATCCCGTGACCGACATGATCCAGCCGCAGTTTTCCTGGGCGTTCGATCCCACCGTGCACGAGCCGGGCTACGATCCCGCGGTCGCCGATCGTCTCTTCGACGCGGCCGGCTGGCACCGTGGCGCGGACGGCATGCGCCGCCGCGGCGGAAACCTTTTACGGCTCGTCTACGTCCAGTTTCCCGAATCGACGACCGGCGTGCGCGTCGCGACGGCGGTGCAGGCTGCGCTGCACGAGCGCGGCATCGACGTCGGCGTGAAGTCGGTCAGCAACGCCCAGCTCTTTCTGCCGCGAACCGGCGTCCTCGCAACCGGCAACTTCGATCTCGCCTACGTACCGTGGACGATGGGCGCGGATCCCGACGACTCGTCGGTTCTGCGCTGCGGCGCGCCGTCGAACTACATGCGCTGGTGCGATGCTGGCGTCGACCGGCTGGAGGACGAAGCGCTCGCGCAAACCGACGAACCGCTTCGCAAGCGACTCTATCGCGAGATCGCGACGATCGTCGCGCAGCAGGTTCCGATCGTCTATCTCTTCAACGCAGACTACGTATACGCGTAT
>JABCZE010000059.1 GCA_013289785.1 Vulcanimicrobiota bacterium
ATGATAACCACGTGAATGTCCTACCACTCCTCTTTGCTCGGATCGATGCGGTGGCGAAACGCGAAAACGTCGTCGTCTTGATAGACGACCTCGTCGGCGTTGGTTCGCGTGCCGTCGAGGCGACCCCGAAACGTGTGCTCCGGATCCGGCTTTTCCCAGACGCGCTGTTCGGGCCCGCAAATCCGCTGCGAAATCCAAAACGTCATTGCGGCCTTGGCTTCCGGAGCAGCGAGCAGGCGTCCTTTGCGAGACGCGGAAGCTGCGCGTGATGAGCGCGCCTAAGAACAGAGTTGCAGCCGGCGAGGTGCTCGGCGCGCCGCCGCAGTGGGCCAAAGAGCGTCGCGCTTGGGTGGCGATCGTCGGCAGTAACGAAGTCGTCTACGAAGATCATCACGTCGTGGTCTTTCACGATCCCGTCGACGAAGCGCACGAGTCGGCGCGCGTTGCCGGCGAACTCCGCCTCACGCTGCTTTCGAAGAGAGACGGCGTCGATTCGCTGATGGACTTGAGCGTGGCCGACGAAGATTTGAGCGCCGCGATCCTCCATGGGATACAGCAAGCCGCGTTGCGGCTCGGGCTCCAAAACGAGGGTTTCGAAGTGCGCGCCCACGTGTATCCGCCCTTGCAGAGCCGGCCAGAGCTGGCCTTTAAGATTCGCTCCGGGAAACCGCCGAACAGCAGCGACGCCGCCGGCTAAACGGTCGCAAGCACGGCGCGCGCGTGCGCCCCACCGTCGTGGCGCAGCGTTACGTTGCAGTCTTCCGCAAGCGACCAGACGATGTAGAGGCCGCGACCGCGCTCGCTAAGCAGATCCAACGGGAGCTTTGGTGCGAAGGTAAATCCGGGGCCGCGGTCGAGCACGTGCAGAACCGGCGCAGCGGCGTGAGTCCAATTGAGGACGATCTCGACCGGTCCGGGGGCAAAGCGCACGACGTTGCCGAGCAGCTCGCCAAAGACGAGTTCGGCCGCGTCGACCTGCTTCCGGCGCAGGCCGGCGTCGCGCAAGGCCTGCACGAACGAGTGGCGAGCCGCGTGCGCCCGCTGGGCATCCTTACTATCGAAAGCCCACCGCCGCGCGTCTTCGCCGCTGGCGTCGTCATCGTCGGCCTGTGGAGCTTCGAGCTGTAGCGTCAACACGACCACGTCGTCGTTACCACCGCGTTTGAGAAGCGCGCGATAAAGCGCGCCGGCCGGACTCGGGTTGTTCGCAATCTCGGGGCGAGCGAGTGCTGCCCTGAGGCGTTCGAAACCCCGCACGACGTTACGCTCTGCCTCGATTAAACCGTCGCTGTAAAAAATCAAGAGGCCGGAACGCGGCAGCGTCGTCGTCGTGGCGGTCTCACCGCGAACGCGCAAACCCAGCGGCAGTCCGCTCGTGCCGAGCGGCATTACTGCGCCCGCAGCATCGCGCAGGAGCGGTGCCGGATGTCCGGCCGATGCGTGCACGAACGTTCGCGCGACCGGATCGAGCACGCCCACGAACGCCGTGACGAACATGTCGGGATATTCGGTTTTCAGCGTGCGATCGGCGGCGTCGAGCATCGCGATCGGGTCGGCGTAGACCTGCGCGACCCCCCGAATAACTTGTCGCATCGAGGCCATGATCACGGCCGCAGACAGGCCGCTGCCGGCGACGTCGCCGACCGAAATAACGATGCGCCCGTCGTTGAGTCGCAACGCGTCGTACCAATCACCGCCAAGCAACTCGCGATCGCTGGCCGGCACGTAGATGCCGTCGAACCGCATGCCCGGCACTTGGGGAAGCGAGATCGGCAGCGCCGCACGCTGAAACTCCGCGGCGATCTCACGTTCCCGTTCGTAAAGGCGCGCGTGGGCGATCGAAACGGCTGCGCGCTTCGTCAGCTCTTCGAAAAGCGGTAGGTCGGCGACGGAGTATTGCCGCGGAGTCTGCGACCAGTACGCAACGAGCGATCCAATCGTTCGTCCGCGCGTGCGCAGCGGAATGGTAACGGCCGAGCGCGGCTCCAGCTCGCGAATCACTTCGAGCAGCTGACGGGTAGCGACTTTTTCGAGAAGGTCGACGTTCACTTCATGGATGACCATCGGCCGGCCATTTCGCAGAGCGGCGGCAATCGCGGGATCGTAGCGCCGATCGTGCGTGTAACGCCCGACGAGACGCTTTACAAGACGCGTTTTCTTCGGATCGGCGTGAATCGCCGCGACGGTCTTTAAGCGGTCGTCATCTTCGAAGAGATCGATTGCGGCCCAATCGCCAAACTCCGGGACGATGATGGCCAGCAAACGGTTGAGTGTGGCTTGCAAATCGAGAGATTCCGCAAGCTCTTCACCGGCTTGGGCGAGAAAGGCAAAGATTTGACCTTGGCGTTTGTAGTCGTCGATATCGGTGCAGATGCCGAGCCACACCGGGCCATTGCGCTGCACTTTGTCTAATGGCGTGATGAAGAGACGGTGCCACCGGTACATGCCGTCGGCGCGCAACAACCGCAACTCGAGCTCAAAACCGGCGCCGCTCTTGAGCCCGCTCTGCAATACCTGCCGCCCGCGCGCGCGGTCGTCGCGATGAACCGCCGCCCACCAGCGCTTCTCCGGCGACGCCGCCGTGGCGTTCGAGCGCCGCTTCCGCCCGACGTACTCCCGCCACGTGCGATTGAACGATAGCATCCGGGCGCCCGAGGTGGCAGTCCAGGCGATTTGCGGAATGTCGTCGATGGCGAGAGGCGGCGAAGCCATTGGTTCCCTGGCTTTTTACAGCGACCGGCCGCAACCCCGCACGACGCGCTTAAAGCCAAGGTTTCCGCTGGTAAGGCTGCTTCACCATGCGCCGCGCAGATACTCTCGGAGTTGTCGCCGCGACGATATGCCGATCTTGCGGAAAGGCGGTTGCGAGATGCTTTTCGACGGTCTTCTGACTGATGGAAAGGGCGCAAGCGATCTCCTCGTTCGACTTGCCCCGTGCGGCCATCAGCCCGATCTCGCGCTCACTCGCCGAGAGCGTTGCCGTCGTGTCAACTTCGCGCCCTCCACGCGCTTTTTCGAGCCGGCCCACATCATAGGCCGCACCGCGGCTGCGATACAATCGCAACGCTTCGCCGCGCGGCGTCCAACGCGCGTCTCTTGGCTTCGCCGCTTTGGCCCTCGCGACGAAGGCAGTACGCATCGAAGAGCGGCAGCGCCGCGCGCTCGAGCGAGTTGGCGGGCCCGTCGGCCGCTCGCGCGAGATGGCTCCTGGAGTATTCCCAGTCTTCAGTATCGCCATACCGCCCAACCGCCAGTAGCGTCAGCACGCTGCCCCGGACCAGCTCGCACTGCGGAAGCACTCGATGCAGGAGGCCCGCCGCGTCGCGCGCGCGTCCGCGCCGCACCATGATTTCGGCGGCTCCCGCGCCGCAGTCGATACCCAGTCTGCGACCGGACGCGGCTTCGAACGCGCCGAACCATTTGTCGATCATCGCGTGGTCGCCGAGATGAGCGGCGACGACCATGCTCCACGCGGTCGCCATAATCCGGACGCTGCGAACGCCGGTTGCCGGCGGCACGGCCTCGACCGCCTCACGCGCGCCGCGCAGATCTCCGCGAATCAGATACGACATGGCACCGAAGGCGTTGCAGGCCTGCTCCAAGAGCGGGTCTTGGGCCGCGCGCGCGATCGAGATGGCCTTCGCCAGTTCGGCTTGCGATTCTTCATGACGGCCGAAGAAGGTGTAACACACTGCGCCCACGCTGCGGGCTGCCAACTGCGTGCGCAGACCGGCGGCATGGGCCCGCTCAACCCAAGCCGCGTACTCGGTACGGAAGCGTTCGAGGTCGCCCGCCGTCATCGCGATCCCGGCGCCGGCGCGATGAACGGGTGCGATCATCTCGAATGCTCCGCCGAGAGCACGTTGTTCGACGTGCACAAGATTCGGGGCGGCGCGTCGCATCGGCTGAGTATCGTTCCCCTTAATGAAGAAAGGCTGAAGTACCGGCCGAGGGGTTGAGGTGGTATCCAGGGAAGAGCCAGCTAACTCTGCGCACTTCTGTAGGAGAACGGAATGAAATCTTTGGGTCGTGTATTCGTTGCCGCGCTGGTTGGCCTCGGCGCGGTGACCGCAACCATCGGGCCGGCACAAGCCGCCTATACGCCGGTGGTAATCAAGAGCTGTACCGTCGTCAAGCCGAAGCCGTTGAGCCACAATGCAAACGGCACGAACATCGTCTACGTCATCATGGGCCATCGAACGGCGTCGAGCATTACGTTTGCGGTAGGATACCGTAACGCGACGATGCACTACCTCCGCCGGGTTACGGACGCTGGATCCTTCGCCCCGGGAGTGACGATCGACCATACCCTGCCGCTCTACAACGACGTGACCTATGCCGGCGCGCCCACGTCCTCTTGCCTTCCCATCGAAGTCAAGTGGGCTGGCGGCACCGTCTGGATGGCGCCCTCAAAACCATAGGATGAGCGGTGGGGGCGTCGAACCGCTTGGACGTGCGCGTCGGCTTTAGGACGCTACTTTCGCTTGCCTTATGCGCTGCGGCCGCCGGCGCGGTCTTTGCGCACGCAGCGATCGATGTCGTGGGCGACTATGCCCTGGCCACCGATAGCTACGACCACCTTCGTCACAGCTCGCGCGAGCTGATCAGCGGCGTAGCCCTCGCGATTGCGGCCATCTTGGTCGCCCGAGGGCTGCGCGGCTGCTGCGAAATCGCGCAACGAAATCGAACGAGGCTCGCTTGCGCTGCCTACGGCACGCGCGACGCCCTCGGATATTGGATCGCCGCAGTCGCGGCAAGTTGCACGCTAGTTCCGGCGATGGAATACCTAGACGGAAGACTCGACGGCATGGCCGTGCGCCAGCTCGGCGATGCCTTTGGCGGTTCGCTCCTCGTCGGTCTGCTTACAACGGTCGCCTGTGCGAGTCTCGTGGCCGCGCTGATCTTCGCGCTCGCGCGTTGGCTCATCTCCTACCGCGATGCGATCGTAACGATTCTCGAAACGCTCCTGCGGTGGAGCGGCGATGCCGTCCGCCGCCTCGCGTCCGATCTCGATCGCTATCGTTTGACCTTCCGCCGCCGCGTGTCCCACGCGTCGCGCCTCTCCAAACGTGGACCTCCTGTAGCGCTTTTCGTCTAGCCCCGTCCTAGCACTCGCTTTACAGGAGTCCCTCAAATGCAAAATCCTCGCGCTTGCATGCGCGTTGTTTGCGTGTCCGTTGCTCTGGTCGCCACTTTCTGGGCGGCATCCTTCGGCCTTTCGCAAGCGCAAAGTAACACCTTAGACGTTTCCGGAACAGTAACGGCGAACGACGGCACACCGATCGCCGGAGCCACAGTCGTGCTCTCAAGTCAAAGAGAATCGCTGAGCGCTCGGAGCGACGCGCACGGGACCCTTGTCATTCGGAACGTCAGAGCCGGGACGTACGCACTTCACGCAGGTGCGCCGGGATATCAAGCGATCTCGCAACGCACGGTAACGATCGATTCGGCCAATCCGACGCTCGCGATCGTGCTCTCCCCCGCGACGACCAGCTCGTTGACCGTCATCGGACAAGTGCGCGCCTCCGCCGGCGAAACGGTCTCGACGTCCTCGGAGCCCAGCTTGAACCTCAGCGCGCAGAACGCGGCTGCGGCCGGCGTCACGTCGGTCGCCGCGATGGTATGGCCGCAACTGTCCGTCACGCCGGTGATTCCGCTGGGCGGGGGCAGCAACGCCACGGTCAGTTTAGCGGTGCGCGGCCCTGATCCGACCGAGACGCTCGTCGACATCGACGGGCACCAACAGAACAATGGCAACACCGGCGATTTCGACCTCTCGCTGCTCGATCCGGCGGCGCTGCAAGAAGTCCAAGTCCTCAGTGGGATCTCCCCTTCGTCGCTCATCGGTCCCAACATGATCGGTGGGGGAATCAATATATTAACGCTACAACCTACAAACACGTCGCAAGGGCTCATTCGCATTTTCGGCGGCACGTACGGAGCCTTCGGCGAGACGATTCAAGCCACTGGAACCGACGATCGTCTCGGGTACGCCGTGTCGCTTCACGGTACCACCGCGGATGGCTCGGTCAACCAAACGGTCCTCGCGCCTCCGGGCGGCGTCGCACCGCCGACAAACAACGAAACCCTGCAGAGCGTCGGTAGCGGCTCGTACGGCGACTCGCTTTTAACGAAGCTTCGCTATCAGCTCGGCGGTCCCAACGGCTACGGGTACATCCAGGTCGATTTTCGCAATGCAAACATCTCGAAAGACGACTCGGCGTTGCTAACTAACTACACTCCGCCGGGACCCGTCGCCGTCGGCGGATGTGTTGCCGGCGCGGTCCCAACCCCGTGTGGAGGCAACGAGGCGATATCACAGGAGGCCGGCGGGTACCAGAGCTTTGCGGGAACGTTGCTTGGCGAGCACCAGTCAAACTACGGCCTCGACGCACAGATACCACTGGGTAACCAACTCATCGATGCCGCTCCTGCGACGCTCCTCCAATTTAGTCATCTAACCTCGCTTTGGACTCAATCGGTCTCGGGTCCGGGCGCCGACACGTTGCAGTACCTCTATAACCAGCGCGACTTACTCGGTGACGACTGGGTGGAGGTCGACCATCATTTCAACACCGGGACGCTCTCGCTCAAGTACGATCTCAACAATGAGACCCTGACGACGAACTACGTGCAAGGTCAGGTGATCGCCGAAGCGCAGCCAATCGGAGGTCCAATCGCGCTCAACGACGTGCCGCTTGGGGCCTCACAGGTCTCGACCGACGCATTCAACCCCGACAAAGTGCCGCCCGTACAGACATTGCCGCTCTCTCAGACGCAACGGTATGCCGTCTTGCGCTATAACGGCGATCCGACGAGTCACATCCATTATTCGATCGCCGGGTACGATAGCTGGTTTAGCACGTTCGGGCAAAGCTTCGACCCCCGCGCGGGCTTCGTTTGGACGCCGACCGGGAACACCGCTGTGCGCGCGGCCGTCGGCACGACGTTTCAGACGCCGCAACTTGGCGAGCTCGTCGTGCCGCCGCCGGCCGATCGCGTTCCGGTGGGCGGCGTGATCTATATCGGGAACCCGAACCTGCAGCCCGACCGGGCGACCGATTACGATCTCGGCATGGAGCAGATCGTCGGAAAGTCGCCAAAGCCCTTGCATCTTTCGTTAGATCTTTATCAGACGAACCTGCGATCGCCGTCGGCCGAAACAAATCCCGTACCGATTCCGCATTGTCAAACGCCTCGCAATCCGGTGGCCTGTCCGCTCGCGATTCCGGTCAACGCCGGTAACGGCGTCTACCGCGGCATCGACGTCTCGGCGGATCAGCAACTCGCCGCGTACTTGCACCTGCGCGTCGGCTGGGACGTTGACAGCTCCTTCCTCACCGTCATTCCGGTCTCAATTCAAGATGGGACGATGCCGGCGCTCCAACAATCGCTCGGTCAGCCTCTGCACAAAGCGTATGTTACTCTCGAGGAAGCTCCGCCGGCCGGACTTGGCTATGGAGCCGAACTACACTACGAAGGCTGGTACAACGAGTTGAACCGGGGTCCGTACGCAACGCTCGACGCGCACGTCGTCTTTAGCCGCGCCGGTTACCAGTACGGTTTGTACGGAACGAACCTCACCAACGTGTACGCTAGTCCTTTTGCGATCATCAACGGAGGGATGATCTACGGGGGCACCGTGGGGGCTCCCGTGATTCCAACCCCTGCAAACATCCTTCAAGGCGCTCAAGTTAACTTCGTCGTGACGCGTTCCATCTAAGAAAATCCTCACGGTGCGCTTGGGACTTCGAACGGTACTTTCACTCGGCGCATGCGCGGCGGCTGCGGCCGCGGTGCTGGCGCACTATGTGATTGACGTCGTGGGTGACTTTGCGCTCTCCCACGATACCTACGACGACGTGGCGCATGCGTCGCGCGAGGTCGCGAGCGGCGTGGCGCTGCTGATCGCGTTGTTCCTCGCCGTCCGGGGACTTCGCATCTGT
>JABCZE010000060.1 GCA_013289785.1 Vulcanimicrobiota bacterium
AGGCTGCTTGACCGGGATTCGCTCGATCTACGTCTTCACGCACGATTCCGTGTTCCTCGGTGAGGACGGGCCCACGCATCAACCGATCGAGCAGCTCGCGACCTTGCGAGCCACGCCGAACTGCTTCGTCGTGCGCCCCGCCGACTCGCTCGAGACGCTCGAAGCCTGGAAGCTCGCGATCGCGGGCAAGGGCGCGCCGTGGGTGCTGGTTCTCACGCGCCAAAAGCTACCGTTCCTCGGCGCCCGCGACGCGGCGGTCAGCCGGGGCGCGTACATCCTGTCCGACACCGCCGGCGGCGAGCCCGATCTCCTTCTGATCGCGACGGGCTCCGAAGTCTCGCTCGCGGCGGACGCGGCAAAGATCCTGGAAGGCAAAGGCGTACGCGTCCGGGTCGTTTCGATGCCGTGCTGGGAGCTGTTCGATGCCCAGCCGCAGTCGTACCGGGACGAGGTGCTGCATCCGTCGGTCGTGGCGCGCATGTCAATTGAAGCGGGTGCGACGCTGGGATGGGCCAAGTACGTCGGCGACCGCGGGTTCGCGTTCGGGATCGATCGCTTCGGCACGTCCGCGCCGGGCGCCGACGTCGCGCGGTACTTTGGATTTACGCCGGAAAACGTCGCCAACGTCGCCCTCGACAAGTTCGCACTCGCCGTTCGTTAGGAGAGACCGATGAAGAACCAGATCCAGCAACTGCTCGACGACGGGCAGAGCGTTTGGCTCGACAACCTCCGCCGCAGCATGTTCGCGTCGGGCGAACTGAAGCGGATGATCGATCAGGGCCTGCGCGGCATGACGAGCAATCCGACGATCTTCGAAAAAGCGATCGGCGCCGGCAGCGACTACGACGAACAACTCGGCCAACTGATCGGCTCGGAGAAGAGCGCCGACGCGCTCTTCTGGGACCTGGCGATCCAAGACATCCAAAGCGCGTGCGATGCGTTCGCTCCGGTCTTTGAGTCGTCGGGCGGGAACGATGGCTTCGTCAGCCTCGAGGTCTCCCCGCTGCTGGCCAACGACACGGCCGGCACGATCGCGATGGTGGAAGAGCTGTGGGGCCGCGTCAAGCGCCCAAACGTGATGATCAAGATTCCGGGAACCAAAGCCGGCCTGCCGGCGATCGAAGAGTCGATTTACCGCGGTTACAACATCAACGTCACGCTGATCTTTTCCATCGAGATGTACGAGCGTGCCGCGCTCGCCTACGTCAAAGGCCTGCAGCGCCGCGCTGCCGAGGGCAAACCGATCGACCGCATCCGGTCGGTCAACTCGGTCTTCGTCAGCCGCATCGACACCGCGGTCGACAAGCTCTTGCAAGACCGCATCGGAAAAGGCGAAAAGCTCGAACACCTGCTGGGGAAGACCGGTGTCGCCAATCTCAAGCTCACCTACCAGAAGTTCAAAGAGATTTTCTACGGACAGAGACCCTTCGACTCCGCTCAGGGTGACAGCGGCGGGGTAGATTTTGCGCCGCTCAAGGCGAAAGCCGGCGCGGTTCAGCGGCCGCTTTGGGCTTCGACGTCGACGAAGAACCCGCACTATCCAGACCTAATGTACGTCGAGACCGTCGTGGGTCCCGACACGGTCAACACGATGCCGCCCGCGACGCTCGAGGCCCTCCTCGATCACGGAACCATCGTCGCCGACACCGTCGAGAGCGACCTGAGCGCCGCCAACGATTTGATGCGCGCGCTTCAGGAGGCGAAGATCTCGCTCTTCGACGTGACGCACGATCTGCAAGTCGACGGCGTGACGCTGTTCTGCGATTCGTTCGCGGCGCTCCTCGGCGCAATCGTGTATAAGCAGAAGCTGCTCGAGTCGGGCGGCGCCGAGCGCGTGCAGCTCTCGCTCGGCGCGTCAAACCCGGGCTACGACGGAGCCCTCGAAACGCTCGCTTCGGCCGATTTCCTAAAACGGATTTGGGCGCGCGACGCGACGCTATGGTCGACGCAGCCCGACGACGTCGCGATCATCAAGAAATCCTTGGGTTGGCTCGACATCCAGCAGCGCATGCTCGAAGAGGTCCCCGGTTTGCGTTCGTTCGCGAAAGATGCGAAGGAGCACTTCGATTTTGCGGTGGTCTGCGGCATGGGCGGAAGCTCGCTGGCCCCCGACATTCTCGCCGACACCTTCGGACGCTGCGAGGGCTTCCCGCAGTTGTTCGTCCTCGATTCGACGTGCCCGCAACAGATCAAGGAGCTGGAAGAGAAAATTAACGTCGGCGAGACGCTCTTCATCATCTCCAGCAAGAGCGGCACGACGACCGAGCCCAACGCTTTCTACGCCTACTTCCACGAGAAGGTCAGCAAACAGGTCGGATCGGCGCAGGCCGGCCGCAACTTCGTTGCGATCACCGACCCCGGAACCTCGCTCGACAAAGAGGCAAAAGAAGCGTCGTTCCGCGACGACTTTAAGAACGATCCGAACATCGGCGGGCGCTACTCCGCGCTCTCGTTCGTCGGCATCACCCCCTCGGCGGCTGCCGGATACGACATCAACCTGCTCCTCGATCGCGCGCTGGGCGCAATGCATGCCAACGATCGCACGGTCGATTCCCGCAGCGCTCCGGGCGTCCGCTTCGGCGCAGCGATCGGCGGGCTCGCGAAGGGCGGACGCGACAAGCTGACCATCGTCACGCACCCGCAGGTCAAGGCGTTCGGGGCGTGGGCGGAACAGTTGATCGCCGAATCGACCGGCAAACTCGGGCGCGGCATCGTGCCGATCGAGGGCGAGCCGCTCGGCGAGCCGGCGGATTATTCCGACGACCGCGTCTTCGCCTACGTCGGCGCCAACCTCGCCGAGCCGCAACCCGGCGTCGCCGATAGACTTCGGGCGCTCGAGGCGGCCGGCCACCCCGTGATCCGCTTGGAGATGAACGACGCCTACGACGTCGGCGAGCAGTTCTATCTTTGGGAGATCGCGGTCGCGGCGGCAGGCGTCATCCTCGGCATCAACGCCTTCGATCAGCCCAACGTTCAGGAATCCAAAGATAATACGGTCGCGCTGCTCGCGGAGTACGCGCGCAACGGCAAGTTCGACGAGCCTAAAGCCAACGTCGAGGGACCCGATTTTAGCGTAACCTACCTTTCTGGAAGCCAGGCTATTACCGCGGAGAACGCAACGCAGGCGCTGGCGGGGCTCTTTGGGCAGTTGCGCTTGCACGATTACAACGCCATCACTGCGTACATCGCGCGCAATCCAACGCATGCCAAGCTGCTCGAGGAACTACGTTTGAAGATTCGCGACGCGCGTCGCGTTGCGACGACCGTCGGGTTCGGCCCGCGCTTCCTCCACTCGACCGGGCAGCTCCACAAAGGCGGTCCCGATTCGTGCGTCGTGCTGCAAATCACCGCCGACGATCCCGACGATCCGATGATCCCCGGCATGAAAGTCGGCTTTCGCACGCTGTTGGCCGCGCAAGCGCTCGGCGATTGGATGTCGCTGGACAAACGCGGGCGCCGCGGCGTGCGCGTTCACCTCAAAGGCGCGGTCGAACCGGCGCTGCGCGCGCTGGTCGCCGCAGTCGACGACGCGCTCGCGGCCCGCGTCTAGCGCGAAAGGACGAGTCAATACGATGCAACTCGGAATGGTCGGTCTCGGCAAGATGGGCAATTTCATGACGCAGCGCCTGATCGAGGGCGGTCATCAGGTCGTCGCGTACGACCGCGATCCGAAAGCAGTCGCGACCGCGGTGAGCGCAGGCGCAACCGGCGCGCAGAGTCTGTCGGAAATGGTCGCGAAGCTTACGACGTCGCCGAAGATCGCATGGGTCATGGTGCCCGCCGGCGCCCCGACCGACGAGACCATCACGCAGCTCGCCGACGCGATCGGCAGCGGCGGGATCATCATCGACGGCGGCAACACCAACTATAAGGATGGCCTGAAGCTGTACGCCGACTGCAAAACCAAAGGCGTTTCGCTGATCGACGCCGGCACGAGCGGCGGGGTTTGGGGCTTGAAAGAGGGCTACTGCCTGATGGTCGGCGGCGACGAGCAGCAAGTGCGCACGTGCGAACCGATCTTTCTCACGTTGGCGCCGCCCAAGGGTTACGCGCACGTCGGCCCCGCCGGCTCGGGGCACTTCTCCAAGATGGTTCACAACGGCATCGAGTACGGGCTGTTGCAAGCCTACGGTGAGGGCTTTGAGATTCTGGAGAAATCTGCGTACGAGTACGATCTCGGCCAGATCGCCGAGCTATGGTGCCATGGCAGTGTGGTTCGTTCGTGGCTGCTCGAGTTATTGGTTCTAGCGTTTCGCGACGATCCGGGCCTGAAAGATATTCGCGGCTACGTCGACGACACCGGCGAGGGCCGCTGGACCGTCGCCGCAGCCATCGACGAAAACGTTCCGGCGCCCGTCATCACGCTCTCGCTGCTCGCGCGCATGGCCTCCCGCCAAGACGAGTCGTTCAGCGCCAAGGTCGTCGCCGCGCTGCGCAATCAGTTCGGCGGCCATGCCGTCAAGGCCGAACCGAGTGCTTGAAGTAGCACCGGTCAACCCGCTGCGCACGGGGCTGCCCCAAGAAGGCATCACCACGCCGTGCAGCGCGGTCTTCTTTGGTGCCAGCGGCGATCTCTTTAAACGGATGCTGCTGCCGGCACTGTACTCGATGCATTTGCAAGGCATGCTCCCAGCTGCGTTTGCGCTGGTTGGTTTTTCGCGAACGGCCTTCACCGACGACACGTTCCGCGACTATTGCCGCAAACAACTCGACCTCTTCATGCCGCAGGACAGGAAACCGCAAGGTCCGCTCTGGGACGATTTTGCGAAACGAATTAGTTACGTCACCGGCGACTTTACCGACAAGGCGCACTTCGTGGCGCTCAAAGACCGGCTCGCGCAGAACGACACGGAGTTTGGCACGGCCGGCAATCATCTGTTTTATCTGGCAACGCCGCCGCCCGTCTTTCCGGAGATCATCAAGCGCCTCAAGGAAGCCGGCCTCGACAAGGACCCTAAAGGCTGGACGCGCGTCGTGGTCGAGAAGCCGTTCGGCACCGATCTCGAGTCGGCCCGAAAGCTCCAGCAGACGATCGAAGCGGTCTTTCCCGAGAACGAGATTTACCGCATCGACCATTATCTCGGCAAGGAGCCGGTGCAGGACATCATTGCGCTGCGCTTCGCCAACACGATCTTCGAGCCGATCTGGAACCGCAACTACGTGCAGAACATTCAGATCACGTCGGCCGAATCGCTCGGGGTCGAAGAGCGCGGCGGCTACTACGACAGCGCCGGCGCACTGCGCGACATGATTCAAAATCACGTGATCAACCTGCTGGCGCTGGTTGCGATGGAGGCGCCGATCAGCTCGCACGCCGACGACATCCGTAACGAAAAGTACAAAGTGCTTTCGGCAATCCGGCCGCCGTCGCACGGCGACGTTTGGTCGATCTCGGCACGGGGGCAGTACGGCGCGGGGACGATCGACGGCGCGCCGGTCATCGGATACCGGCAGGAGCACGACGTTGCACCGGATTCCAACACCGAAACCTTTGCGGCGGTCAAGCTGATGGTCGAGAGCTGGCGCTGGGCTGGGGTCCCCTTTTATCTGCGTTCCGGAAAGCGGTTGCCGCGCAAGGTCTCGGAAATTGCCGTGACGTTCAAGCCGATTCCGCATCGCTTTTACGGCGAAGCGACCGATAAGATCGATCCCAACGTGCTGGTGATCAAGATCGAGCCCGACGAAGGCATTTCGATGCGCTTCGAAGCCAAGGTTCCCGGGCCTAAAGAACACATCCGAAGCGTCTTCATGGACTTTAGCTACGGAACCGGTTTCGGCGTCGTGTCGCCGCCGGCGTACGAGCGGCTCATCGGCGATGCGATCCAGGGCGATCAGACGCTCTTTACGCGCTGGGACGCAGTCGAGCGCGCCTGGGAGATCGTCACGCCGGTCCTGGAAGTTTGGCAGCACACCAAAGATTTCACGTTCCCGAACTACGCTGCCGGAAGCCAGGGCCCCCACAGCGCGCAGCAACTCTTCCCCGACTGGCGCCGTATCTAGCCATGTCGTTCGGACTCGTTTTACAACAACTGGATGAGAGCGCACGCGAGCGAGGCGGCGGAGTCTACGTTGCCACGATGACGATCGTCGTTTTCTTCGAGGACGCGGCAATCGGCGCGTTGGCGCGCGACCGGATCCATACGCTCGCCGCAAAGCATCCGTCGCGCGTGATCCTCTTTGACGCCACGCAAACTGAGGGCACGCATCACGTCGAGGGCGACGATTGGATCGAGCTGGGCGCCAAGGGAAGCAATGCCGAAACCTTGCGCGGCGCGGCGAATGCCTTGCGACTGGCCGAGGCCCCGGTGATCTTGCTGTGGATCGCCCCGGGAATCGGCGACGACGAGCGCTTCTGCGAGCTTTCGCGCGACGCGCGAACCGTGGTCTACAATAGTTCGCTGGTGGACGCGGGGAACGCCGCGCTGCGCCAGCTCGTCGAATACGTTAAACGCCATCCGGAGCTGCCGTTGGCGGACATCGCCTACCTGCGCCTCGCGCCGTGGCAAGAGAGCGTCGCGATCCTGTTCGACGGTGAAGAATCGCCGGAGCTTTTGGATCTGACGCGCGTCGAAATCGCGTGCGGTTCCGATCCCGAAGGCTTGTATCTGCTCGGATGGCTCGCGAGCCGCTTAAACTGGAAACCCGGCTCGGCCGAGACGCTGACCGGGCCCGACGGTAAAGCGATCGCGTTTGCGATTCGCCGGCAAGGAGAGCCCCGGCGCATTGCGCGCGTCGCGTTGACTTCGACGCACTCGACCTTCGTGGCCGAAGTTGACCCGCACGGCGAGATGATCAACCTCAGCGTAACCGGCGGGCACGCGAAGCCACCAAGGCTTCGCGCAATCAACAATCCCGGCGTCGCAGCGCTGGTCGAACGGGCGATCCTGTCGAGTCAAAACGATCGCGTCTTTCAAGCGTCGCTGGCAGCGGCCGGCGGCATTCTCGCGTCTGGAACGCCCTCGCGGTGAGCCCACGCGGCGAGCTTCGCGTCTACGCCGATGCCGGCGCGGTCGCGCAAGCATTGGCGGAGTCGTTCGTTGCAGCAGGCCTGGCCGCCATCGCAGAACGCGGCGCATTTGCCGTGGCGCTTTCGGGCGGAAACACGCCACGTGCGGCCTACGAGCTGCTCGCGGCCGACCCGCTGCGTGCCAGCATGCCGTGGAGCGAAGTCTTCATCTACTTTGGCGACGAGCGCTGCGTGCCGCCCGACGACGAACGTTCCAACTATCGGATGGCGCGCGAATCCTTCTTGGACGCGCTTCCCATTCCCAGCGAAAACGTTGCGCGAATGCGCGGCGAAATCGACCCGGGACTGGCGGCCAACGAGTACGCCTCGATTCTGCGCACCAACCTGGGAGCGAACCCGCGTTTCGATTTAATCATGCTCGGCCTGGGCGAGGACGGGCACACCGCTTCGCTCTTTCCCGGAATCACGCAGACCATCGAGGAGAACTCGCTGGTCGAAGCGGCGTACGCGCAATCGCAAGCGATGTGGCGTATAAGCGTCACGGCAAATCTGATTAACGCCGCGCGGCGCGTCGTGTTCGCCGTCGAGGGCGTTGCGAAAGCGCGCGCGCTGGCAGCCGTTATTGAAGGCCCGAGCGAGCCGATGACCTTTCCGGCGCAACTCGTGCAGCCGAGTTCTGGTGAGCTGACGTGGCTGGTGGATGAAGCCGCAGCGAGCCTGCTCGTCTCGAGGTCGCACTGAAGCGACTGATCCTCACCGCCGACGATTTCGGGATTGCGGCGGAGGTGAACGAAGCCGTCGAGCTGGCGCACCGAAACGGCATCTTGCGTTCGGCAAGCTTGATGGTCGGCGCGCCGGCGACGCAAGACGCGGTCGAACGCGCGCGTGCGCTTCCTTCTCTTGCCGTCGGGCTTCACGTCGTGCTGGTCAACGGCCGACCGGTGT
>JABCZE010000061.1 GCA_013289785.1 Vulcanimicrobiota bacterium
GTCCCCGGCATCGCGGATCTCGCCGGCGGTTCCGCAAGAGAGCCCGATCAGACGGTCCTGCAGAACGTCGCGGACCGATGCCGGTGCAGCGAACCCGTCGTCGCCGGGTCCGAGATGCACGCCGTCGCAATCGTAGTGAAGCGCCGCTCGCCAGTCGTCGTTGAGAATCAAGAGGCAATCGCGCTCTCGCGTAAGCTCGCGGAGTGCTCGCGCGCTCGCCGGGCGGATTCCGCGCTTGGCACGGTATTGCACGATGCGCACTCCGGCGTCCAACACCGCCTTCGCCAACGCGAGCGTTTGCGTCCCCTCGTCGAGGATTACGTAGACTCCATGCAAGAGTTCGGCTCGCGCCATGCGGGTCACGCGCGCGGGCGCATGCGTTGCCATAAAATCACGTTTGCGGCGAGATAGGCGATAAAAACGATCGCGATAAAAACCGCGAGCCCGACGTTGTGGCGCGCGAGCGACAGCGGCACGAGAATTCCGAAGCAAAGCACGCCCGCCATGACGATTGCGACGACCCGCGAAACCGGTACGAACACGAAGACGGACTCCTAGGGTTCTTTGCGTAGAAGAAGGTCGCCGAGACGCAACAGTTCCTCGTCGTTTTGGAAGCGAAACTCGAGGCGGCCGCCGCGGCGGTTACGGACGAGTGCGACCGAAGTGCCGAAGCGCTCGCGCAGGCGTGATTCAAAATCGTGCTCGTCGGCCGAGAGTACCCGTGCCGGTTTGGCTTTGGGGCGGGCGTCGCCGGCTGCGCCGGCCAACCGCTCCAGCGCGCGAACCGTCAAGCCCTCGTTCGCGGCGCGCTCCGCCAGCGGACCGCGCGCGGATTCGGGCGCGGCGAGAAGCGCGCGCGCGTGGCCTGCGGAAAGCCTCGCGTCGGCGAGCATCGCCTTGATGGTATCGGGCAGCGCGAGCAGCCGCAGCGTGTTGGCGATCGCGGGCCGGCTCTTGCCCAGCCGGCGCGCTACCTCTTCCTGGGTCAGGCCGTGCTCGTCGATGAGATACTGAAAGCCCGCGGCCTCTTCGAGCGCGTTTAAATCCTCGCGCTGCAGGTTTTCGACGATCGCAAACTCGAGCGTTTGACGATCGTCGCTCGATCGAACGATGGCCGGAATCGAGGCTCGTTGCAAGGCCGCACTGGCGCGCCAGCGCCGTTCGCCCGCGATCAGCTCGTATCCATCGCCGCGCCGACGCACGATGACCGGTACGAGCACGCCGTATTCGGTAATCGAGGCCTTCAGCTCGTCGAGCGCCGGGCCGTCGAACGTTTTCCGGGGTTGAAACGGGTTGGGTGTGATCTCGGACAACGGAATCTCGCGCACGACGTCCTGCGAGCTGGAAACCGGCACGGCACTCTCCCCGAGCAATGCGGCCAAGCCTCGGCCCAAACCCCGCCGCGGCGTGCTCATGCCGAGGCTCTGGCGGGTTCGAGCATCTCGCGCGCAACGGCGAGATAGGCCTGCGCTCCGCGACTCTTGAGATCGAAGAGAAGCACCGGTTTCCCGTACGACGGTGCCTCAGAAATCCGCACGTTGCGCGGAATCTGCGTTCTAAAGATTTGTTCGGGAAAGAACTTCTCGAGTTCGCGAATCACTTCGAGCGCCAACCGCGTACGGCCGTCAAACATCGTGACGAGAACGCCGCTGACGTGGAGCGTCGGGTTGAGCGCGTCGCGAACGCGCCAGATCACGCTGGTTAACTGTGCCAGTCCCTCCAAAGCGTAGAACTCCGCCTGCACCGGGATCAGGCAGTCGTCCGCGGCGGTGAGCGCGTTGATCGTTAATAAGCCCAGCGACGGTGGCGAATCGATCAGCACGAAATCGTACCCGCTCGCAACCGGCGCCAGCGCTTGACGCAGCCGAGTCTCTCGCGAGAGCGCGGCCACGAGCTCGACGTCTGCGCCCGCGAGATTGATCGTTGCCGGTGCGAGCATCAGATTCTCGATCTCCGTCGGCACGATGACGTTTTCGAGGGGAACCTCTTGCATGAGCGCGTGATAAATGTCGTGCGACAGACGCCCTTTGTCGATGCCCAAGCCGGTTGTCGTATTTCCCTGCGGATCGCTGTCGACGACGAGCACGCGACGGCCAAGCATCGCAAGTGCCGCGCCAAGATTCACGGCCGTCGTGCTTTTTCCAACGCCGCCTTTTTGGTTTACCAACGCGATGATGCGACCCAGAGGGTTTCTCTCCGTGGTATCTATGGAGTGCCGACGCGATCGAGGTACTGCTCGAGGTTGTGCAGCAGCAACGTCCGCTCGTTACGTTCGGGCTCGTCGGTGACCTGCTCGAAGAGCCAGCGCAGCGCGGTGCCGACGCGCTCGTCGCCGGTAAATCCCGGCTGCGCCTCGCCGCGGCGCAGCAATGCGCCGATCACGTCGTCGCCGTCGACGGCCAAGTCGGCGACGGAGAAGGCCGGCTTCCTCGCAAGCTCGGCGCGGACGCGATCGGCAAATCGTTCGTTGCCTTCGTCGCGCTTGGGAAGACCGCTGCCCCGAACGTCGGCATCCCGCAAGGCGAACAAGCGTTCGATGTTTTCCGGCTGGACCCGCCGGATGAAGCGGCGCAACGCGGCGTCGCTCAACTGCGGATCGGCGCTAAACATATGTTGGCGCACCAGATGCTCGGTCGTTTTCACTACTTCGTTAGAGAACCGAAAACGCTCGAGCATCGCTGCGGTCATTTCCGCCCCGACGATCTCGTGACGGTAAAAATGGGGACCGTCCTTGGTTCGCGGCTTTCCGACGTCGTGCAGCAATGCGGCTAAACGAAGCGTCAGATCGCCGGGCGGAGAGGCGTCGAGCGTGGCGAGCAAGTGAGTCCAAACGTCATACGCGTGCCACTCATTCTGCTCGATGCCGACGCCTTCGAGAAGCTCGGGCCAGAGATAGTCCAACACGCCCGTCTCGCGCAGAAGTTCCAAGCCGATCGAGGGCTTGCGAGCCTTTACAAAAAGCTTTGTCAGCTCGTCGTGAATTCGCTCGGCCGAAACGCTCGTTATCAGCGATGCAGCGCCGGTCATTGCTGCGCGTAGATTTGCAGTCGTCGAGTACTCGAAACGTGCCGCGAACTGCGCCGCACGCAGCACACGCAAGGGATCTTCGGTAAACGTTTCCGGAGCGAGAATATCGATGCGGCGCTCGCGAATGTCCGTCTCGCCGCCATATGGATCGATCAAGAAACCGGACGGAAGCGCCCGGGCAAGCATGTTCATCCGAAAATCGCGACGTGCGAGATCCTCTTCAAGGCTGACGTCCGGACCCGCTTCGATCTCGAACTCGCGGTGCCCAACCCCTACGGAACGCTCGCGTCGCGGCAGAGCCACGTCGACGGTTTCGGCTCCGAAGGAGAGTTTTACAACTGAAAACGAGGCGCCCACCACGTCGAGCCGGCCCAGAGGCCGCAGCGCCGCCAGGAGCTCATCGAGCGGCATGCCGGTCACCACGTAATCCAGATCCTTCGTGGAGATCGGGGCGGCTTCGTACTGCGCCCGCAGCTCGTCGCGCACCCTCCCGCCGACGGCGTAGAGACTTCCCAGCGGCAGAGCGGCAGTCAGCAGATCATCGGTGGAGAAACGTCGCTGCATTGCCGATATCTTATACGTAGCTGGTAAAATTCAACTGCTCGATCTCCGGGTCGGGCAGTCCCCAAGGGCCGCCAAGGATTCTTTGATCCAAAAAAGCATCCAACGGGCAGTTTGCAAGGAGGAATGCCGAGCGAGCCCTGGAATCCAGGGCATGTCACCGCCGCTTAGTTGCGTCGGGTTTTGACGTTACTACTTACTCTACTTCTTTATAGAAGGAGCCTAATTTATTATGTTCAGCAATATCAAATCGATGATCCGCGACGAAGAGGGCGCGACCATGGTTGAATACGGTCTGCTCGTTGCCCTGATCGCCATGGTTGCCCTGGTCGGCGTGACGACCCTCGGCAGCAACCTCAAATCGCTCTACTCGACCGTCGCCGGTTCGGTCTAAGCTAGCTCTATACGGATTGGGGCGATATACCGTGCAGTCGCCCCAATCACACCAAGTTTGGCGACTTAAGTCCCCGCACGCGACAGGGTCGCCAAAACCTATCTCCATGGGCCCACGGTTAAAAAAGAGAAGCGAAAAAAGAAGAAGAGATCCCCACCTTACCTGGGGGTCTCTTCAATTTTGCCGGGACTTCTCCCCGAACGACGTGTTTCACGGGAAACATTTTGGCAATGAACCGGCACCAAGAGAGCGAGGGGCTGACCGCTCGTTTCCTTGGGAAGGGATGGCAATGTCGATCGCCCTCGTAAAGTCGCGGGATCCAGACCCGTGGGACAGAGCAAAAAGAAAAGCCCTCTAAGGGGGGCTTCTCCGGCTGCGTGGTTTGGGAAAACGCCGTTAACGCCCCGCCACTCCCGGCTCACCGCCCTGGTGTCCGTAAATATAAAAATCAGGGTCGTCGGACTGCCCAACAGGGATTCCGCCCTCGGATTCGAGTGCACTTGCAAGCTCTCTTAATGCTTGGCTCACTTGAGGTGCCATTGCGCTAAGTATACCGCCTTCGCGATGCCGGCGGTGATCGTTCCAAGCAGCAACAGCCCAAGGGCTGCGACCGCCAAGTGTCTCTTGTAGGCGCGAATCGGCAAATTGGCGTCTTGCCGGTCCTCCCGCGTTCCATCGCTCATCTTGGTCCGATGCTATCTCGTTTTTGTTTCACGGGGAACATTTTGGACATCTACTGGCAAAGCGGCCGCTTCTGGGGAGCGCCGGTCCGGCGCGGAAACCGCATCGGGGTCTCCCGAAGCTTGCGCAGGAGAATGATGTGGTGACCGCCTCCGATCGCATCATCGCTCTCAACGCAGGCTCCCAGCACCAGTGAAGCGTCCTCCAGAGCCCGGCGTTCGGCGTCGTCCGTCGTACCGCGCTGCAGAACCGCCGCTCCGCCGATCCCGATCAACGGCAAAAGCAGCTCTGCAACCGCGGGAGCGGTCGCGACCGCTCGGCAGGTTCCGCTCGCAAACTGCTCGCGCAGCTCCGGCCGGCGACCGGCGGCCTCGGCGCGCTCAGCTATGACGACCCCCTGCAGTCCCAGCGTCTCCAAGAGCGATTCGAGGAGTCGCGCCTTCTTGACCGTCGGCTCAATTAGCGTGAGCGCAATTCCGGTCACGATCCCGATCGGGATCGCCGGGAAGCCGGCGCCGGACCCCACGTCCACGTACGGCTCCCGCAGGTACGGGATGACGGAAAGGCTGTCGGAGATGTGGCGGGCGATCTCCTGCGGTGAAGTCGCCCCCGTTACGTTGAAGTGGCGATTGGCTTCGAGGACGAGTTCGCCGAAGCGCGATAGAGCCGTGACGGTAGGCGCGCCGAGTCCCTGGCCGGCGAGGAGCTCTTCGAGGGCCGCCAACGTCAGACCGTCGGAACGGGGACGCTCTCCCGCCGGGCCTTATGGACGAAGAGGCCGACGATGGCGACGTCGGAGGGCGTTATCCCAGGAATTCGCCCGGCCATTCCCAGCGTCCGAGGACGCCGCGAGGTAAATTTTTCGCGCGCCTCCGCGGAGAGCGCCGCAATCGATCGGTAGTCGAAATCCGGCGGTATCGTCGCATGCTCGGTTTTCGATGCCTTCTCAATGGCGAGTTCTTGACGGCGAACGTAACCCTCGCATTTGAGCTCGATCGCCAGGCGTTCGCCGATCTCTTCGTCCAGCGCGGGAAAACGCTCGGCTACGGCGCCGAAGTCGAGGGTGGGCCGGCGCAGGGCATCGGCAATCGTGCTTCCACCCGAAAAGCGCTCGTCGCCGATGCTTTCGTTGGAGAGGCGAGTCTTCTCGGCATACCGGTGCGCCAGTTGCAAGGATTCTTGCCGTCGATTGAATCGATCCCACGCACGGTCGTCGACGAGCCCCAGTTCGCGTCCGACCGGCGTTAGGCGCTGATCGGCATTATCGTGGCGCAAGATGACTCGGTGCTCGGCCCGGGACGTGAGCATCCGATAGGGCTCGTCGACGCCGCGGGTCACCAAATCGTCGATGAGGACGCCGATGTAAGCCTGGGCTCGGGACAGTCGCAGCGGTTCTTCGCCACGGGCTGCCCGCGCGGCATTGATTCCCGCTACCAGCCCTTGCGCCGCCGCCTCTTCGTAGCCGGAGGTTCCGTTGAGCTGCCCGCAGTGGTAGAGCCCGGCGATCCGTCGCGTCTCTAGCGTCTCCCGCAGTTCCGTTGGCGGGACCATGTCGTACTCCACGGCGTAGCCGGCTCGAGTAACGCTGCAGGCCTCCAAGCCCGGCAGCGTGTGAAGCATTTCGAGCTGAATCTCCGCCGGCAGCGACGTCGAAAAGCCGCCTACGTAAAGCGTGGGCTCATCCCAACCTTCCGGCTCGATAAATATTTGATGCGCCGGATTATGCGCGAACTTGACGACCTTGTCTTCGATCGACGGACAGTATCGCGGACCGATCCCGCGAATCAGATCGAGCCCGTAGAGCGGCGAATGCGCCAGATTGTCGCGCACCAATGCATGCGTGCGCGCATTGGTCTGGGTGAGATAGCACGGCAACTGCGGCCCTGCAAACTTTCTTTCACTCGTATACGAAAACAACAGCGGCTGGGAGCTGGGCGGCTGCCGCGTCATCGCACCGTAGTTTACGCTGGATCGGCCGATGCGGGGCGGCGTTCCCGTCTTCAGCCGGGCAGTCGGGAAACCCAAACGGCGCAGTTCATCGGCGAGCCCGCGCGCCGGGGCCTCGCCAAATCGGCCCTCCGCGCGCACGACGCTTCCGCAAAAAGACTTTCCACCAAGAAACGTGCCGGTCGCAAGGACCACCCTTCTGGCGCGATACCGTTCCCCACCGGCACAGATGACGCCGCGGACAGCGCCGCTTTCGACGATAAGCCCCTCGACCAGACCCTGCACGATCGAAAGATTCGGTTGCGATCGCAGCAGGGCGGTCGCTAGCCTACCGTATGCCGGTTTGTCCATTTGCTGACGCAGAGCTCGCACCGCGGGCCCTTTGCTCTCGTTGAGAAAACGAGCGTGAAGGCTGCAGCGGTCCGCAATGCTTCCCATGGCCCCGCCGAGCGCGTCGATCTCGCGAACCAGCTGTCCTTTCGCGCTGCCGCCGATCGACGGGTTACAGGGCAACGTGCAGATTCTCTCCGGATCGCCGGTCACCAGCATCGTGGGAACGCCGAGACGCGCTGCCGCCAACGCGGCCTCTACGCCTGCGTGGCCGCCACCTACGACGATCGCGCCGGCATCGTCGAACATCGAACCTTAGCCCGTCGACCCCGCCGTTAAAGCGGTGGAGTGGCCACGCAAGCGCAACGATAGCGCGATCATCAATATTCCAAACACGATTGCGTACGCGCTAACGAGCCAAACCAGCGCCAGTGCGCCGGCGAGTGGAAACCAAACCATCAAACCGCCGAAGAGTATCGATGCAATCCCGCCGACGATTAGCCAGAACTCGTTGGTGACGTGCGATCGCAACTGAATCGCCGCGACAATTTCCAGAACTCCGGTAATAAACGCCCACGCTGCAATCGTAAAATAGAGCGCGAGCAACGTGATCCCGACATCGTAGAAGGTTATTGCCGCGATCAGCAATCCGACGATGCCTTCGAGCATGAGCGGCCACCAGCGCTGATGTTCCTCCACTGCGCGTATCGTCGCAAGGATGGCAAAGACGCCGTCTACCAAAGCGTAGGCGCCAAAGAGAAGCCCGATAACGACGAGCGTGTCGCCGGGCCACTGCAATGCCAGTATTCCAAAGAGAATTGCAACGACTCCGCGGATCAGCCACATCCACCAATTGCGCGCGACGGCGCCGGACATTTCGAGCGAATGCATGCGTTACTGCAACACTTTT
>JABCZE010000062.1 GCA_013289785.1 Vulcanimicrobiota bacterium
GGTTGCGGTGATCGCCTCCCTGCTGTATCTGGCGCATCAGGTGCGTCAAGCCGAGCGTGTTCAGCGCGCGACCATGCAACAGGGACGAGCAGATCGGACCTCCCAAGCCGCTTTGGCACTTGCGAGTTCTGAGCTCGTGCGCGTTCTCCAAAAAGGCATGGCGGGAGACGCGGAGCTAACGCGAGAGGAGTTCACTCAATGGATGTGGCTGTGTCGGACGCTAAGGATGCTTTCTGACGCGGCGTTCGATAGCTATGTTGCCGGTGTCAAATTCTATTTCTCTATGCCCGGGATGCGCGCCGCATGGAAGTTACTGGAGAGTCAATTTGGCGGCGACTTTCGCTCCTTCGGTAGTGCGATGCTGGCTCAGACCAAGGCCACATCGCAAAATGCCGACGCATATGCCGCATGGCGAAACCTGCTGGCAGCAGAACTTGGAACGACCGAATAGAGCCGGCTCGGAGGGCCTACTTATGCGACTCATGCTTCTCGCGGTGCTGGTTGCGCTGGCCGGTTGTGGGGGCGCCGTCAACGGCACGCCGCAAGCACCGCTGCAAAGCAACGCCTCGACGCGCGGCCTCTCAAACGCCACAGATAAGAACCCGATAACCCACGTCGTTTACGTCGTGCAAGAAGGGCGCAGCTTCGACGATCTCTTCCAAGGCTACCCTGGGGCGCGGACCTCGTCGACCGGGGTGATCTCAACCGGCAAGACCGTAACGCTCGGCCCGATCAGCTTGAAAGCTCGGTATCAGATCGATACGCAGGCACGAGCGATGTTCGTCGCCTGCAATGGGGCCGGAGAACTGCCGGGCACGGAGTGCCGCATGAACGGGTTCAATGTCGAAGAGCGCTACGGCGGTCCGAAGGGAATAAAATATCCCATGTACGCTTACGTGGCGCACGAGGAGTCGAAGCCCTATTTCGACATGGCGCGCGAGTGGGTCGTTGCCGATCGCACGTTTGCATCGCAGCTCGACGGCAGCTTCACGGCGCACCAATACATCGTGGCAGCTCAGTCCGGTCACGCCGTCGATCTCCCGACTGGGTCGTTGGGCTGCCAAGGCGGAAAATACGATTCCGTCGCGACGCTAACAAAGGGCCGCGGTTACGGTCCGGACGAGGGGGTGTGCTTCACGTATAAGACGCTCGCCAACGAGCTGGAGCACGCCCACCTTTCGTGGCGATTTTATACGGCCGACAAGGCCTCGTCGAGCTTTGCCTTCGACAAGCGCGTCTACGGAAGCCCCCAGTGGCATACGGATGTCATCCAGCCGCCGAGCAAATTTTTAAGCGACGTCGCGAGCGGCAAACTCGCCAACATGACGTGGATCACGCCTTCGTGCCCCGACTCCGACGCCGTCGATTGCGGCGGGGGAGGCGGCCCCGCGTGGGTTGCGTCGCTAGTGAACGCAGTCGGCAAAAGCAAATTTTGGGAAAGCACGGCCGTCTTCGTTCAATGGGACGATTGGGGCGGTTTTTACGACGAAGTGGCGCCGCCGTTCAAGAACTACGACGGGCTCGGTTTCCGCGTTCCGCTGCTCGTAATCTCGGCCTACGCCAAGCCCGGGTACGTTTCGCACGTGCAGTACGAAACCGCGAGCGTGCTGCGCTTCACGGAAGACATCTTCGGTCTCCGGCCGCTCGCCGCGGCCGACAGACGCGCGACATCGCCTGCCGTCGACTGCTTCGATTTCTCGCGACGTCCGCGAAAGTTCATCCCGATCAAAGCGTAATCGCTTGCGCCTAGCCCGAGGGGCTCTTCGACAGTTCTAAAACGATCTTCCATTCGTGCGGCATCACCGGCTGTACGGAGAGCCGTTGTCCGCGCCGCAGTAACGCCATGCCGACCAGTCGCGGCTCGGCACGCATGCGCGCGAGCGTGACCGGATTGTCGAACGCTTCGAGGTATGCAACGTCGACCATGTACCAAATTGGTTTGTCGGGCCTCGCGCGTCCGTCGAAGTACTCGCCACCGCGGTCGAACTGAGTGAAGTCGGGATAGGCCGTCTTGACGACCTCGCAAATGCCGACGGCTGCCGGCTCTGCAATGCTGGAGTGGTAGAAGAGCCCGAGGTCGCCGAGCCGCATCTCCATCATGTTGTTTCGCGCCTGGAAGTTGCGCACGCCGGTCCACGGGGTCGTGCGCTCTTGGTGTAGCCGCTCGAATGAATAAGCGCTCGGCTCGGTCTTCATCAGCCAGTAGGGGGGCATTACGGAGCCAGGCTAACGGTCACCGCCTGGCTCGGATCCGAGGGATGCAAAACCTTGGAGGCCTTCCCGCCGGCAGGATACTTCCAAAAGGTAATCGAGCTGCCTGGGGTCGCAATGACGGTGTCGCCTTGAAGCCACGACTGGCCCGCATCCTTCTGATGCCAGTTGAAGAAACTGCTGACGCCGGCGATCGTCCCCGTAGTACCGGAAATTTGCACGCGGAAGTAATGCACGGAAACGTTCTCGCGATTATGCTTCGTCGCCTCGTAGGACTGCAGGGCAAAGTACTTGCCGTCCCACTGCGCGTGGGCGACGTTCCCGATCGTCTCGCTTAGCCTGATCTTCTCAAGCTCTTGTTTGCCTTTCGGAAGCAGCGCGGCCACGTTTCCGCCGCTGATAACGAAAAGGTTGCCACTCGCATCGTAGGCCGGTTGTGGGTTGGCTCCCAGTTCTTCGCTGTGATATAGCTTTGCCTCGCCGGTGCCGCCGGTGTAAATTTCGACTAACGGAGCGAAGTTATGAACGTCGTAGCTGGTAACCGCAAGGTTTCCCGTCGCCGGATCGCTCGAGCAGTTCACTGGAATCTCATGGGCAGGAACGTCGAGCGTGCTGACGGGCGATTTCGTTCCATGGGCGTATTCGTAGACATATCCGGTGGGCGCGCCCGATTTTTGCTCAACGACGGCCGTGACAAAGACGTCGCCTTTGGCATCCGAGCACATCGCCTGAATCAAGAACGGCGTCCTGAACGTGCCTTCAAAGGCGCCGCCCGGATAGGTATAAACGATGGCCTGGTGTTTGACGCCGGCGTAGATCAGGTCGGTCTGCGATCCGTCGCGGCGCGCGAGAAGGGCTTTGTGCAGCGGCGCAACCGGGCTCGTGCCGGGCGGAAGTCCCGTACAGCCTGCAAGGGCACACAGGCACGCTGCGAAGTGCAACGCGTGGATCGGCCTAAACATCATGGCGCTGTTCGCGGGGACCGCCTTATGCCCTGGCTGAGGGAGCGCTCGATGTGCTATCGTGAGGCAGCCATGCAGCAACGAATCATGCGTGCCTCGGAGCACGGTTGGGAGGGCGTCGAACCCGCGGGTTACGACCCGAACGCGCCCGGCACCGGCGTCGCGCGCCACACCATCGTGGGAAACCGGAAAAACGACCCAAGCGAGCCTGGGCCAAAGATGGAGCTGCGCTATTTCGAGGTCCAGCCCGGCGCCGCGTCACGATTGGAGAAGCACGAACACGAGCACTATGTTGTCGTGCGTACCGGCCTGGGCTATGCCGTTATCGGCGACGACGTGAGCGAGTTAGGACCCAACGACGTCGTGTACGTCGGTCCGTTGGTCTTACACCAGTTCGTCAATCGCGGCGACACGCCGTTCGGCTTCTACTGCTTCGTCGACAGCTGTCGCGATTTTCCACAAATGCCGACGCCCGAAGAGCTTGCGCGCCTGCAAGCCTCGCCCGCCGGGACGATCGCGAAACCGTTCGCCGTTCCGCCGCCGGTCAAACGCCCTTAGCGACCGGTCGCGTGGGGTCGGAGACCCATTCGCTCCACGACCCGTTGTAGATTCGCGAGCCCTCGAGGCCGGCGTGCGCCATGGCGAGATGATTGACGGCAGATGACACGCCCGAACCGCACTGATGCACCGTCCGTTTGGGATCGAGCCCGCTTTGCGCGAACTCTTCGCGCAGACGTTGCGGTGATTTCAGTCGACCGTCGGCTTCGAAGTTCTCTTTGAACCAGCGTTGCTTCGCGCCGGGAATGTGGCCGCCGACCGGATCGATCGGTTCGGTTTCACCCGAAAAGCGCTCCATGGCGCGTGCGTCGAGCAAGTGCATCGCTTCGCTGTTGAGATTCCGATGGACGAAGTCGGCGCCCACGACCAAGTCCGGCCGCAGTGCAACGGTGAGGCCGCCTTCGCGTGCGGGCTGCGGCGGCGTGGCCGTTACGGGATATCCGTGCGCATTCCAGCCGGCGAAGCCGCCGTCGAGGACGGCGGTCGCGTCGTGGCCGATCCACCGGCAGAGAAACCACAACCGCGCCGCAAACATATCGGCCCCGGCATCGTAGGCGACGATCTGCGTCGCGTCGTCCACGCCGCAAGCGCGCAAAAAACGCGCAAAGATTTGCGGATCCGGCAACGGATGGCGCCCGTTTTTCCCAGTCTTGGCGCCGGCCAAATCTTGCTCGACTCCCGCGAAGAAGGCGCCGGGTATGTGCGACTCGTCGTAAAGCGCGCGTCCCAGCGAAAAATCGGCTAACGAGTGACGGCAATCGAGGATGACGAGACCGGAGGTACCGAGCCGGTCGTGCAGCGCCTCGGGCGAGATAACGGTGTTAAACAAACGCGTGCGCTTAACGCAGGTTGATCGTGGCTTTTGGCGCGGGAGGCGCCCCGCCGAAGGCTTCCTCGAGCGTTGTCTTCAACTCGCCACTGGCCACCATCGGTCCGAGAATGTCGGTATCGCCATAAAACGTTCCGTTGATGAAGACCTTCGGCAGCGTCGGCCAGTCGGTCATTTCCGAGAGCGCTTCGCGCTTTGGCACATTCTCTAAGACGTCGATCACTTCAAACGGGTACCCGAGGCCGTTGAAGAACTCGACGGTCTCGAGCGTGAAGCCGCAGCGCGGCGCCATCTTCGTCCCCTTACCGTAGACGACGATTCGCGTGCTCGCGATTTCGCGGGCGATCTCTTCCTTCAAATCTTCCGGCATGATGCTTCCTTAGCTTTCGGCGACGACGGTAGTAAGTTCGACTGCATGAACGCGCCCGTCGGCCAGCGCGCCTTTGAGCGCGCGGTAGACGAGTTGGTGCTGCTGGATCAATGTTTTGCCCTTGAATGCCTGCGAGCGAACGATCACGTTGAAATGGTCCATCGTGCCGGTCCGGTCGTGGATGCTCACCTGGGCGTCGGGCAGACTTTCGACGATGAGGCCGGTCAACGCGTCGTCGTCGATCACGACTTCAAGCGCGGCGAGCCGGCATTGAGCGCGTCGGCCAAGTTACGCGCTTCGCCCAGCATCTCGGGAAGGCGACTCGCTCCCTTGGCGAGCGCGGCCGTAACCCCGCTGGCCAAAATGATTCCGGTAACGCCGAGCAGCACCGCGGGAACGCCGCTGGCGCGCACGGGCCCGACCTCAATTGTGAATGTCCGTTGCACGCGCGCGATACCGCGAAGAATTGCGCGCAGCACCCGCGCTCGTTTATTCATCAGCACGTTTGTACGTCGCCTCGCGCCCGAAGGCCTGGCGCCGCGAGGGTCCGCCCGGCCGCTACGACTTGGACGGTGGCGACTTTCGCGAGGCAGAAGGGGCAAAGGGCACGAATGCGCGCACCAATGCCCGTCGTTTCCCGCTCGCTTGTCGCGTTGGTGATCGCTGCCGCTGCCGCCGCGGCCGTCGTGGCGCACGGTACGATCGACATCATCGCCGACTATCTGGTCGCGCACGCGAGCTACGACGACGTTTCCAGTCACGACTCGCGCGGGCTGGTCGTCGCGATCGCCGCCCTAGTCGCCGGTGCGGTCGCCCTGCACGGCCTGCGGCTCTGCTGTGACGTCGCCGCCCATCGAACGCTTGCGTCCTCCCCCGCACCGAGTTGGCGGAGCGCGCCGCTCTTTGTCGCGGTCACGGTGCTGCTCGCGTCGATTATCGTTCCGGCGATGGAACTGCTCGACTCGCGACTGGCCGGAACGACGCTCGCGGGCCTCGACGACGCGTTTGGCGGGTCGGTGCTCCTCGGGTTGGGCACGACGCTCGCATGTGGCGCCGCCATCGCGATCGCGATTTTCGCCTTGGCGCGCTGGATTCTTTCGCATCGCGATCGTATCATCGCCGCGATCGTCGGGATCATCCGTCTCCGCTCGCAGGCGTGTACGGGTCCACGCCGCTCGCGAAACTTTGCCGGCGCTTCGATCTGCCCGCGCAGGCTCTCCGCGTTGCGGCGCGGCAAGCGCGCTCCTCCCTCAGATGCCCTTCGCCATCCCAAAACGCCACACTCACAGTGCGAGGGCATCTATGCTACCCATTCTCGTCGCGGCGTGCTGCCTTGTCGGCGGCAACGTCCATACCCCCGCCGGCGCTCCAATCGCGCAGGCGCAACTGACCTTTCGCGGCCCGAAATCGACAACCGCGTCGACCGACGCAAAAGGTACTTTCTCGGTCGTGGTTCCGGCCGGGCGATACGATCTCACCGTCGTTGCTAAAGGCTATGCGACCGTTACCGTCAACACCGGCGAACTAAATGACGGGGCCCATATCTCGGTGATTCTAGAACCCAGCGACACACCCAAGCTGCGCACCATCGGCCAGGTAACCGTCAACGGCGGCTTCACGCTCGATCGCAACGTCATTCCGGAGATGGACGTCTCGCGCGCTCAGATGGACGCGCTCGGATATTCGCAAGTTCTCCAGGCGCTGCAAGAAGTTCCGTCGGTCGTGATTCAGCATCCCGACTCCGGCGCTCCAACGGCGCCGTCGGTCGTCTCGTTGCGCGGGCCCGATCCGTCCGAAGCGATGGTGACGCTGGACGGACAACAGCTCAACGACGGCAACACGGGCGACATCGACCTTTCGCAGTTCGCCGTTCCGGCCTTTAACAGCGTGAACGTCACCGAAGGTCTCGGACCGACCGACGCGGAGGGAAGCAATACGTTCGGCGGCGCGGTCAACTTCGTTTCGCTCCGTCCAACGCAGGATCAGCACGCCAACTTCTCCAGCTCCATTGGATCGTACGGCACGACGCAGACTTGGCTCAACGCGACCGGAACCATCGGCAAGCTCGGCTATGCGCTAGCCGGTGACGACTACCAACAAGCCGGGCAAGCCAATCAGTACGATTTTGTCGTTCCCGCCAATAATCTGCCGCCGTACTGCGGGCCTGCGACCAAGAAGAAGATTCCAAACTGTCCGTTCTACACCCACCTAGGGTCGACGATCGCCGCGGAGCTCGGACTCGTCAATCTCGACTACAATTTTTCGCAGCGCGCCGATCTCGGGTTCCGCCTCTTCACACTGGGGAACAACCGCGACGAGTCGAGTGCGCTCAACGGAATCGCCGGCAATCCAACCTGCGTCTTTAGCGGCCCCGGTGCGGCCTGCGGTTTTGCGCCTTCTCCGGGCTCGCCCAACGAGGTGCCGAATCCAGTCTTCGACGATCACGTCGGTCAAGGCAGCGCGAACTTCGCGCAGAGCATTCGCGCCTACGACACCTATTCGCGCTCGCCGCTAGGCTCGGGGATCCTTTCGGCCGATTTCTATGCCGGCGATAACAGCGTGGATTTTCAAGGGGGCGCCGCCTCGCCGTACGACGTCGCGCACCTGGACACGCGCTATAACGAGGCGCTATCGTGGGGACGAAACTTCGACGAGAGCGAGTTTGCGATCGGTGGTTATGCGCGCCAAGAGGCGCTTTCCGGGGCGTTTATCGGCGAGACGCTCTCGCAGAGCATCGATTCGTATTTCGTGCGCGGATCGCAGCAGATCGGCAGCGCCGTGCACCTTTCGGGGGGCCTCTACGACGCCGATTATTCCACGTTCGGCAACACGCTGAACTGGCGCTTGG
>JABCZE010000063.1 GCA_013289785.1 Vulcanimicrobiota bacterium
CGTCGCACTGCAAGCGGTCGGCATCGTCTTGGTCGCAGCGCTGCTGGTCACGCCGGCAGCCGCGGCTTATCAGCTGACGTCGCGCTTTTCGCCGATGATGTTACTGGCTGCGCTCTTCGGTGCCGCGAGCACGGTGGGCGGGCTCTATCTTTCGTACTACGTGCGGGCGTCGAGCGGCGCCACGATCGTCTTGCTGGCGACGCTGCTCTTCTTTTTGGCGATCGGCGTCAAGCATCTGCGCCGCGCGTAACCTTCCAGGTTTCGTCCGCTAGCAGTTCCAAATAACCGCCGGCCGCAAGTGCGTCGAGCGCCTCTCGCAGCGCCGCGCGTTCGTTTTTATTCGGCATTCCCGCCCACTGCATCGCCAGCGTGTTGAGTTCGAGCGTCGCGTCCGGCACGAGCGCGTCGCGTAAGAACTGCACCGGCAGCTTGACGCGCTCCATCCGGCGCGCCACCGGCTCGAGCGTCGCCTCGAAAGTGGGTGCCTGTCGCCCTTCGACGGAGCCTGTCCTGAGCGTAGTAATGTCATCCTGAGCGGAGTCGAAGGACGAAGGGCTCAGGGTGACACTTGGAGAGCTCACGATGACAGGCGGCGGTGGCGATGGCAGGGCGGCGGCCCTTTGCGGGGTGAGCCGTGAAATAATGAACGAATCGGCGAGCGTTCCGAACCATTCGCCGAGCGTGGCGCCGGCGGTGTGCAGCGGAACGGCGTTGACCACCGCGGAGCGGCGCGCGATGCCGCGCAAGATCGCACGTGCGACCCGCTCCGGGGAGGCCGCGCGAACGTCGTTGGCGCGTTCGATTCCCATCGCTTTGTGAAATTCGGTGGCGACCAGCCCGGGATCGAGGTAGCTGACGGCAACTCCGCGATCGCGCAGCTCGCGCCGCAACTGAGTTGCCGCAGCTCGAATGGCGGCCTTGGCAATTGCGTAAGCGCCGTAGTTGAGAAGCGGCACGCGGGCGATTCCCGAGCCCACAAAGACGAGTTGCCCGCGAGTGGCTTCGAGATGCGGCAGCGCGGCGCGAGAGAGCCTCAACGGCCCTACGACATGAACTTGCCATTGTGCTTCGATTGCGGCGTCGGTCTGCTCGAGCAGTCCGCCGAGCGCGCCCCCGCCCGCGTTGTTGACGACGGCATCGATTCGTCCGAACGAGCTTAGCGCCGTGCTAACGATTCGCGCCGGCATATCGGCAGCGGTAACGTCGCCAACGATCGAGACGACCGTTCCCCCGCCCTCGCGAATCGCTCGCGCAACCTCTTCGAGACGCTCGGCGCGGCGCGCGACGATCGCGACGCGATAACCGGCGCCGGCCGCGGCGCGTGCCAGCGCGGCGCCGATGCCGGAGCTGGCGCCGGTAACGATGAGAACGCGCTGGTCGTCAGGCATGGTTCTCGCAGTACTCACGGTATTCGTGTTCGATGCTCTGCGGAAGGCCGGCATAGTGTTCCGCTTCATCGGCGATCGGCGGCGGCGGAACGACGATCTCGCGACCCTCGGCGGCGAGTTGCGCGAGCATCTGCGCGACCGGTTTTGCGGTGCCGTCGCTTCGGACGACGCCGAAGCGCAGTTCGTGCGGTGCGCGATCGAAGGGCGGAAGTTGCGCCAAGGCGAGATCGTAGTCGGCCCAGCACCACCAAAACGCGCCCAGCGCCCCGCGTGCGTGAAGCCGGTCGATCGCGCCGTGTCCGTAGAGCGCCATCTCGGTTTCGTCCAAACAAGCGAAGCCATTGACCTGATTGCTCGCCGGCGGACACTCCGGATTACCCAGCTCGCTAAAGAGTACGGCCTTGCCGCTAAACGATGCTTGCAGCTGGCAGAGGAACGGCACGACGTTGGTGTCGAGACGGTCGCGCGCGAACGTGCTGTAAACCGAGTAGCCGTGCATTGTCGGGAAGGCCCACGGAAGCGCGATACTCGACGGCCGGAGATTGCGATCTCGCTCGAGGTCTTCGCCGTGCATTCCGCCCGTCACGCGGCCACCCGAAGCCTCGAGCAGAGTCTCGCTTAGGCGCAGGCTCCAGTCGGCGGCGTCTTGCGGTCGAACCGGTTCGCGAAGATTGGAAAACTCATTGCCGAGATCCCAGGCGAAGAGGGCCGGATGTTCGCGGACCCGTTCGCCCACGCGCCGCGCAAAGAGCACTTGTGCTTGCAGCAGCTCCGGGTTGGCATAGAAATCCCCGACCGAGCGATCGACCACGGCGCTGCGGCTGATCGTGCGGAAGCGCGCCTGGCTCGTTTCGCGTTCGAGCGTCCACGGCGGCAGCCAGTTCACCCCGCTCATATGGCCGCAAAAGAGCGTGGGCATTGCCTGCAGCCCAGTACCGGCGATGACGTCCATCACCGCATCGAAGCGGCGCAACGCCTCGGCATCCATCGCGTTGGGTTCGGGCTGGAATGCATCCCACATCAAGAAGAAACGCACGACGTCGAGGCCGAGTGCCTTGATGCGCGTCATGTCTTCGCCGATCTCGTCCAGATCGAACCGCTGCCACATGTACATCGCGCTCTTGCGCGGCCAGTAGTTGATGCCGAGAAGAAAGCGCGACATGGCTGGCCCTTCGACTCCGCTCAGGATGACGACCTCTCCGCTCAGGATGACAACCTTGTCGAACCCGCGAAGGTGACCCCGCGATGGCGCAAGCAGGGAAGGCACCAATTGTCGGAATCATCATGGGCAGCCGTTCGGATTGGGAGACGATGTCGGCGGCGCGCGATACGCTCGACGAGCTGCAGATTCCCTGCGAGGTGCGCGTGGTGTCTGCGCATCGTATGCCCGACGAAATGTTCGAATATGCCGCAGCGGCGTCGAAGCGTGGGTTGATGGCGATTATCGCGGGCGCGGGCGGTTCCGCGCATTTGCCGGGCATGACGGCGGCAAAAACGCTGGTTCCCGTCATCGGCGTTCCGATTCAGACGGCTCGCGCCGGGGGGATGGACTCGATGCTTTCGATCGTGCAGATGCCGCCCGGCGTGCCGGTCGCAACGATGGCCATCGGCGGCGCGGTGAACGCCGCGCTGTTCGCGGCGCGCATCGTGGCGCTCAACGACGCCGGCGTTGCGCAGCGGCTTGCCGCTTACGTCACCCGCATGCACGACGCGGCTGCCTCCAGCACGCTCGATTGAAATCAGTTCAAACCATCGGCGTGATCGGCGGCGGCCAGCTCGGCCGTATGTTCGCGCTCGACGCGAAGCGGATGGGCTATGACGTCATCACGCTCGATCCGCACGAGCATTCTCCTTGCGGGCAGATTGCCGACGACCAAATCGTCGCCGCCTACGAAGATCTTTCGGCAATCGAAGAGTTGGGCCGTCGCAGCGACGTGATCACTTACGAATTCGAGAATATCGCTATCGAGTCCGTTCGTCATCTGGAGGCGCTGTCGTATCGCGTATTGCCCGGCAGCAGCGTGCTCCACGTCACGCAGAACCGGCTGCGCGAGAAAGAGTTCGTGCGCGACGCCGCTCTTGCGACCACGCCGTTCGCGGCCGTGCAAAGCCTCGACGACCTGGCACGCGCCGCCGCGCGGATCGGCTTCCCGGCGGTGCTTAAAACCGTGCGCGGCGGCTACGACGGCAAGGGACAGTGGGAAGCGGCTTCGATCGATCAGGCTCGCGAGGCGTTCGCGCAATCCGGCGGCTCGGAGCTGATCTTCGAGGCAAAGGTTTCGCTCGCGTGCGAGTTGAGCGTGATCGCCACTCGCAACGCGCGCGACGAGTTGGTCGCTTATCCCGTTGCCGAAAACCGGCACGATCGCGGCATTCTCACGATGACGATCGCGCCCGCCCGAGTCAGGACGGAGACTGCGAACCAGGCCACCGAAATGGCCGCGGTCATCGGGCGCAGGCTCGGCATCGTCGGCACCTATTGCGTCGAGTTCTTTCTTTCGACCGCTGGTGAGCTGCTCGTCAACGAGATCGCACCGCGCCCGCACAACAGCGGCCACTACACGATCGACGTTACGCCGTGCTCGCAATACGAGCAGCAGGTCCGCGCGATCTGCGATCTGCCGCTCTCGCCGCCACGGCTGCTGGCCAACGCCGTCATGATGAACGTGCTCGGCGACGGCACAGGCGACCGGTTAACGGGAATAGCGGAGCTGCTGCGCGACCCGTCCATCGTGCTTCACGTCTACGGGAAGCGCCACGCCGTCGCACGCCGCAAGATGGGGCATTTTACGATGCTCGTCGACGGACCGGTCGACGCCGCTGCGATTGCTCGGGCCGAAGCCGCCCACGCACTCTTGAGCTGGTCCCCATGCTGATCGGACCGTTCGGCCAGGCCTTCTCCGTGTTCGTCACGCTAGTTGCCATGCTCAACCCGATCGAAGCGGCCGCGGCATTCGCCACCTTGACCGAGGGGCGCTCGCGGGACGATCAAGAGCGCATTGCGTTTCGCGCATCGATCGTTGCCGGGATTACGCTGATCGTCTTTGCTTTCATCGGAGAGGCGCTGCTCAAGGCGCTCGGCGTGGAGATCGGCGCCTTCAAGATTGCCGGCGGTTTGCTGCTGCTCAAAGTTGGATTCAACATGGTCTTCGCCGAGAAGACCGACCGCCAGACCGCGGGCGAAGCGAAGGCCGTGGCGCCGCAGAGCGATCCGTCGGTCTTTCCCCTCGCGATTCCGATCATTACCGGCCCAGGCGCGTTGACGGCAAGCGTTGCGTTGGTCTTTCCATCGCCGAACCAGAGATTTCTCAACGCCGGGATTTTCATTGTCGTTGCCGTCATCGTCGTTATCATCACCTATCTCTTCATGCGCGCCTCGGAACGCCTGACCATGTGGTTTGGGGAGACGGGCATCGACGCCGTTAGCCGGGTCGTCGGGATCATCGTTGCCTCGATCGCGGTGCAGCTGGTCGTCAACGGAATAGCCGGACTGACGAATCTCAAGATTTAACAAAAGGACTCGCATCGAGGTGCCTTGGAATACCGGCGAATGATCGTTCGCGCCGGGATTCTTTATGACGGCACGCTTGAGCCGCCAAAACGCAACGTCGATCTCGTCGTAAACGACGGGCGCATCGAGCTGCTTCGCGTGGCTAGCGGCCAGTGCGATCTCGAGGCGGCGTGCGTTACCCCAGGGTTGGTCAACGCGCACGCGCATCTCGAAGCAAGCGGCGAGCCCGACATGATGGGCATGATCTCGACGACGACGCGAAATCAGCGGATGCTGCGCGCGGTGGAGAACGCCCGCAAGTCGGTCAAGGCCGGCGTCACGACCATTCGCGACGTCGGCAGCTCCAACGCGATCGCGCCGGACATTCGCGACGCGATCGAAGAGGGGCGCATTCCCGGACCTCGCATGCGTGCTGCCGGGGCAGTGCTCTGCATGACCGGCGGTCACGGTTGGCCGATCGGCCGCGCGGTGGATTCGCCGTGGGATGCGCGCAAGGCCGTCCGCGAACAGATGTGGGCCGGCGCGGATTGCATCAAGCTGATCGCGACGGGCGGCGTGCTTACCAAGGGTGCCGTACCGGGCAACGCGCAGCTGACGCCCGACGAACTGACCTCCGCCATCGAGGAAGCGCATCGTCACGGTTTGCGCGTGGCGGCGCATGCGATTGGCACGGAGGGCATCAAGAATGCCTTGCGCGCCGGCATCGATTCGATCGAGCACGGAACGCTGCTCGACGACGAAGCGATCGAACTGTTCAAGGCGCGCAACGTCTATCTCGTCCCGACGCTGAGCGCGCCGACCTGCATCTTGGCGCATCTCGAAGACGGACAGCAGCCGGAGTACGTGCAGAAAAAGGCGCGCACCTTGGGCGATGTGATGGCGCAGAACCTTCGGAAGGCGTACGAAAACGGTGTGCGGATCGCCGGCGGCTCCGACGCCGGTACGCCATACAACTATCACGAGGATTATGCGCGAGAAGTCGAGTTGATGTGGTCGTTGCTCGGCATGACGCCGCAACAAGCCTTGCACGCCGCGACGAACGTTGCCGCGGAACTCGTCGGCTTGCATAAGGGATTGCTCGCCTTCGGCGAGCCGGCCGATCTGCTGCTCTTGCGCGCCGACGTGGGCCAAGACGTGCGCGCGCTGAGTGAGCCGCAGCTCGTTCTCAAAGGCGGGTTGATCCAATGATGAAGAACTGGGTTGCTGCGGCGATGCTGCTCGGACTAAGCGGAGTCACGGGTTCGTCGAGTTCGAATCCGACGCTGCTCGGGCAAGCCGTTGCCGGCAGTCCTCTCCGTCACGTGATCGTGATCGTGCAGGAGAACCGCACGTTCGACAATCTTTTTGCCTCCTCGATTCTCGCGCACGGCGCCCCGTATCCCGGCGCCAATACCTCGCAGACGACCGTCGTCGACGGCGAGCAAGTCGCCTTAAAACCCATACCGCTGGAGAACCCGTCGGATCCCAGTCACAGCCACCTCTCGCTCTTGGGCGAATGGGCTCGCGGCAGAATGGACGGTTTTGCGAACGACCGCATCTCGACGATCCCAGGCTTTTCCAAACCGGGGCCCGGATTCGCATATGCCTACGTGCCGGACTCCGAGATGACGATCTATCACTTGCTAGCCGCGCACTACGCGCTTGCCGACGAGAACTTCGCGCCGCGCTTGGTGCCGACGCTGCCCAGCCACTACACGATGGCCACCGCGCAGAGCCGAATCGCCGGCAACCCGAACAGCGAGATCTGGGGCTGTGACGCGCCGCCGAGCACGACCGTACCGATTTTTGGTAAAGGGGAATCGATCGTCACGCCGGGCGTCTTTCCGTGTTTCGACGAGCCGACGATCGCCGATCTCCTCGATGCCGCGCACGTTTCGTGGAAGTATTATACCGGCCGGTACGACGACACGGTCAATCAGACCGTCAACGTCTACGACGCCTTTCGCAAGATTCGCTACGGACCCGACTGGCAGAACAACGTCATCACGCCTTCGGGCAAGGTTCTGAGCGACATCGCGGCCTGCCGGCTGCCGCAGGTCTCCTTCGTCATGCCCAACGCGCTGGATTCCGACCACGCCGCGACGTTGAGTGCTGCCGGCCCCGGCTGGGTTGGCTCAATTTATCTCGCGGTGGTGCAGAGCATGCACGCCGCCCCGCAGTGTAACTATTACAAGGATACGGCGATGATCGTCACCTGGGACGACTCGGGGGGATGGTACGACCACGTCGCGCCGCCGCCCGGACCGGACGGCACGACCTGGGGCTTTCGCATCCCCATCATCGTGATGTCGGCCTGGGCTCGCTCCAACTACGATCCGGCCAATCCGAATGCGACGCCGTTCGTATCGCATAAGCGCCGCGAGTCAACCGCGATCACGAAGTTCATCGAAGTGAACTGGGGCCTCGGCAACATGGGACAGCGCGACGTTACCGACGACGATCTCAGCGATATGTTCGACTACACGCGCGCGTCGCCGGTACCGGCATACTCCACGCTTTCGATGAAACGCCTGATCCGCAAGACGCACTTCAATCTTGCCGCCGCGGATCGCGACAACCGCATCGTCGACGACGATCAATAGCTCGTGGATTTGACGGGTCTGCGACTCGCGGTGCTCGGCGCGATTTCCTGGCCGGCCCCGCCACCGGGCTACGGACCCTGGGAGCAGATCGCATTCAACGTGGCCGACGGCATGCGGCGGCGCGGTTTGGACGTAACGCTCTTTGCAACGGGTAACTCGCGTTTCGACGGCAAGCTCGCCTCCGTCGTTCCGGTTGGATTGAATGAAGACCCGGCGCTCAACGGCGAAGTCTTCACCGCGCTGCACATCGCG
>JABCZE010000064.1 GCA_013289785.1 Vulcanimicrobiota bacterium
CTGGAAACAATCGCGGCGAGGAACAAATGGCACGATCACGCATCGAGTGGACGACGGACACGTGGAATCCCGTAACCGGCTGCACCAAAGTGAGCCCCGGCTGCGATCACTGCTATGCTCAGACCTTCGCAGAGCGGTGGCGCGGCGTGCCCGGGCACATTTATGAGAAGGGTTTTGATTTGCAGCTTAGGCCGGAGCGCCTAGCGCAGCCGCTTGAATGGTCGAAGCCTCGGATGATTTTCGTGAATTCGATGAGCGATCTGTTTCATGCCGGCGTCCCTGACGACTTTATTATCGCCGTCTTCAACGTGATGAAAGCGGCGAATTGGCATAAGTTTCAGATCTTGACGAAGCGGGCCGAGCGGCTAGCCCGCCTGTCCCGAAGACTTGTTTTCCCGGAGAACGTCTGGGTCGGTGTCAGCGTGGAAGCCCCCGAATACTACTGGAGGATTGCGTTTCTGCGTAACATTCCGGCCCAAATTCGCTTTCTGTCGTGCGAACCGCTCCTGGCGCAGTTGGGCGATTTACCCCTTCAGGGAATCGACTGGGTGATAGTAGGTGGTGAGAGCGGCCCGGGCGCAAGACCGATGCGTCCCACGTGGGTCCAACAGATTCGTGACCAATGCACTTCAGGCGGCGTGCCATTCTTCTTCAAACAGTGGGGCGGGATCCGCAAACACCTGCACGGACGAACGCTTGATGGGCGAACCTGGGACGAAATGCCTTCACGTCCGCGCAGTTGCAAATAGCGAGCTTGACTAAGCCGCGCGAGCCCCTGTGGGAGTTAGAACCGCATACGGCGGCGAAGCACGAGATCCTCAGGCGTTACCTAAAGGGCTGGATTCCAAAGCTCGGAAGCCGGAACCGCCGCATCGTATATATCGACGCATTTGCGGGGCCCGGGCGCTACACCGGCGGCGAGGACGGATCGCCCATTATCGCTCTGAAGGTTGCGCGAGACTATGTCGGAAGACCCCTTGTTGATCAGCAGCTCAAGATGCTCTTCATCGAGCCGGATCGTGAACGCAACGAACGGCTAAAGAGCGAGATAACGGCCCTACGGGCCTCGGATCTAGCGTACAGTGCCATCGGTGCCGTAACCCTGCAAGCGGAGTATGCGGCCGCAATGGAGAGCTTGTGGGCCAGCCTCGAAGCATCAAGATCGATGCTTGCGCCTACATTCGCATTCGTCGATCCGTTTGGGGTGAGCGGGCTTCCGTACGAACATCTCGTAAAGCTTTTCCATTATCCCAAGACCGAATTGCTGATCAATATGATGTACGAAGAGATGAACCGGTTTCGCGGCACAGCAGAATTCCAAAAGCATCTCGATTCATTCTTTGGTGGGCCATCATGGAAAGCGGCCTTCGCTGTCGCAGATCGGAACGAGCGCCGACGTGCGGTAATCGACCTGTTCAAGAGACGATTGCTGGAAGCAGGCGCGAAATATGTTCAGGCCTTCGAGATGAGGAACGATCGCAATCAGACCGACTACTTGCTATTCTTCGGCACTCAGAGCGAGGTGGGCCTTGAGGTAATGAAGCAGGCGATGTGGAAAGTCGACTCTTCCGGCGCCTTCACCTTCAGCGACCACACATACTCGAAGGGCCCGATGCTAATCGGGCCGCAACCGGACTACGGCTTGCTGCGGCGTCAGCTCCTAGAACGATTCGCTGGTGAGGTCGTGCCGCTGTCAGAGATACGTATTTTTGTTCTTGCTGAGACATCGTTCTTGAGGTACAAAGGCGAGTGCTTGAAGTTGTTGGAGAGCGAGGGCTGGCTCGATGCGGTTGACCCGCCGCCGAACAGGCGCAAGGGGACATTTGCCGATCAAAAGCAGCTCTTCAAGTTCATCGCGAAGCCTTAGGCGATGGCAGCAGCCTATGTCTCGATGGTACCCGAGCGGGTTAGCGGCCCGACAGAGGGCCAGCTGCGACGGTCCCGTAAACACGCAGATGCGTGAAAGGCTCGTGTGAGAAATGTGGCCGGAACTTCAACACTCGTGCCGAGGCGCGGGCGTGTTCGTACGGCTGCACGTTCTGTGCGGGCTGCGCGGCCGCAATGAACGATCGCTGTCCGAACTGCGGCGGCGCGCTCGAAATCGTAAGCGAGGTAGCATGAAGTGGTAGCTGCACTGATTCTGATGAACGTCGAGCGGCCGCGGTTGCGGACGATCGCCGACGACCTGCTGGCGATCGACGGCGTCGCGGAAGTCTATTCGGTCGCGGGGCCCTACGACTTGATCGCGATCGTGCGCGTGAAGGAGCACGAGCAGCTCAACGATCTCGTGACCGAGCAGGTCGCAGCGCTAGACGGTATCCTCAGCACCGAAACGCTCATCGCCTTCCGAGCATTTTCCAAAAAAGATTTGGGATTGCTCTGGGATATCGGTGAGTAGTTAGGGGAGTTCAACTCGGTAGAAGTGCGTGTCGTCGAGGGTCAGCCGCTGCGGTTGATTTCCAGCGTACGCATCGAAGCGCACGACCGAGTCCCCTAGAGCGAAAGCACCGCCGGCGAGCGGCTCGAGCGTGTCGGTGCCGTCGAGCGTCAGTCGATTCTTGACGATCACCACGCGCGTGACGGCGGACTGCCCCAAGAACGTGTTTTCGTAACGGCCCGCCAAAGCGTTCCAGCGCGGCGGATATGCGAACGTGCGCGCTCCGCGATAGCGCTCGTTGGCGTACCACTGCGACCCGTAATTCAGCTCCACGACCTTGTCGTCACGATCGCGTCCAAAGGCCAGCAGAAAGATCGCAAAGCGAGGATCGTCGGCCCAGAAAAGATCGTGGCCGCGATGGTAGAGCGCGATCCGTTTTGCATCATCCACGAGATAGAGACGATCGCCCGCGGCGGCGACACCCAGCGACGAGCCATTGGCTCCCGTGTAGGTACCGGCGTATTCGCTCGCGCGAGCGATCTTCGCCGGGTCGGGTGCCGGCGGCGGCGACGGAAGCGGTTCGCCCACGCTTTGCGCTCGCAAAACGCGCATCGCGTAGAGCACGATCGCGCAGGGATGCAACGGCGCCTCAACCAGATTCGCAAACGCGATCGCGCCGAATCCGCGAGTGAGGTTCATCTGCATGCAGGCGGTGTAGCCGGAGATGCCGCCCGTGTGACCGACGAGACGCTCGCCGTTCTCATCGAAGATCGAGAGCCCGTAGCCATACTGCCGGTAGAACGACGGCGCTTCGGCGAGCTCGGGGGTCGCGGCGCCGGCCGGTTTTCCGTTCGTCAGCCGGTCGGGGTGCGTCATTGCATCAAAGGTCGATGCGCTTATCAGGCGGCGGCCGTCTGCGGTTACTCCGCCGTTCAAATAAAACCGCATGTATCGCGCCATATCCTCGGGAGTCGAAAGCACCGAGCCGGCGGGATCGACGAAATCCATAGGTTGCGCCGCGACGAGCGGCGGGTTCTGCGGTGGGGCCCGGTCGCTGTCGCGAAACTGATAGCCAACCGCTGCGCCGGCCATTACCTCGGGCGTAAAGACGGCGGAGCTGTCCGTCATGCCGATCGGCTGCAAGACGCGTGCGGTCAGCGACTGCTCCCAGAAGCGTCCGTCGAGTTTTGCCAATACCGCGCCGGCGGCCGCGTAACCATCGTTAGAGTATGCCCAGGAGGTCCCCGGGCCGAAGAGCACTTTAGCGTTGCGCAGCGCGACGATCTGGTAGAGATAGCCGGGCTCCGACGAGAAGTCGTCAGGCAGCCCGGCGGTATGCGAGAGAAGCTCGTGAACCAGGATCGGGCCGCCGAGCGACTCGATTGCAAACCATGGAAGATAGCGGCGAACCGGCGCGTCGAGGTCGAGCTTCCCTGCATCGTGCAACTGCAGCAACGCCAGCGCCGTCATCGATTTGGTAATCGAGCCGATGGCGAATAGCGTCCCTGGGGTCACCGGAGTTTGGGAATCGCGGTTTGCGTATCCCAGCGTGATGATTCGCAGCGTCCCGTTGCGGTCGGTGATTGCAACCGAGAGCCCCGGCGTGCCTTGCTCGCGCATCGCCTGCGGCGCGTAAGCGGCGATCGCGTCGAGCGCCTGCGACAGGGTTGGCGCCCCTTGCGACGCGCCTCGCGCGCTCGGAAAGACGACGAGCGCGACGAGAATCAGCCCGCAGAGCGTTCGAGCGATCGTTGATCGGGGGCACATGCTTCGTGCAATCGGCGCCCGAAGCGCCCGCTTCCTTCTGGGTGATCGAGGAGCCAATGGCGGGGGCGTGCAACGCTCGAACGAGAAGCGAGGGTTAGACGGGGTATTATGGCACGCATTTACGATAACTTAGCCGACACGTTCGGCAACACGCCGTTGGTCCGGATTCCTCGGCTCAACGCGGGGACGCCGGCCACGGTGCTCGTGAAGATGGAATCGTTCAACCCTGGCGGTTCGGTGAAGGACCGGATCGGGCTGGCAATGATCGAGGCCGCAGAACGCGACGGCCGTCTCTTGCCGGGGATGACGATCCTCGAGCCGACGAGCGGAAATACCGGCATCGCACTGGCCTTTGTCGCGGCGGCGAAAGGCTATCCGATCATCTTGGTTATGCCCGATACGATGACGATCGAGCGGCGGAACCTCCTCAAGGCGTACGGTGCGCAAGTCGTGCTGACGCCCGGCGCGGAAGGCATGCCCGGCGCGATTCGGCGCGCAAATGAGATCGTCGCGAGCGCGCCCGGCAAATACTTCGTACCGCAGCAGTTCGAGAACCCGGCCAATCCGGAGATCCATCGCCGGACGACCGCCGAAGAGATTTGGCGCGACACCGACGGCGCCGTCGACGTCGTGGTTTCGGCGATCGGCACCGGCGGCACGATCACCGGCGTCGGCGAGGTGCTGCGAGCCCGTAAGCCCAACGTACGGATAATTGCAGTCGAACCCGACGGATCGCCGGTGCTTTCGGGCGGAAAGCCGGGACCGCATAAAATTCAAGGGACCGGCGCCGGGTTTGTGCCCAAGGTGCTCGACACCGAGGTTTATCAAGAAGTCGTGCGCGTTACGGACGCCGATGCCATTGCAACGGCACGCCGGCTAGCGCGCGAAGAGGGGATGCTCGTGGGAATTTCGTCGGGTGCCAACGTTTGGGCGGCGCTAAGCATCGCGGCGCGCCCGGAGATGCGAGGCAAAACGATCGTCACGTTCGGATGCGACACCGGCGAGCGGTATTTGAGCAACCCCGTCTTCGCCGAGCAGGAAGCCACGATCGTAGAACCCGCGCTCGTTTGATCGTCGGCGACGAAGCCGTCGTCGACGTAACCCGCGGCGGGTACGTCGAGTCGGTTCATCGCGTCGCCGCCTGTGCGGTGGATGCGCAAGGAACGGTGCTCGATCGGGCCGGCGATATCGAGTCGCCGGTCTTCCTGCGTTCGGCGGCAAAGCCGTTGATTGCGGCAACGGCGATTGAAGCGGGCGTACGCGAACGATTCAACTTGGAGCCGCGCGAAATCGCGGTGATGACCGCCTCCCATTCCGGTCAGCCGTTTCACGTTGAAGCCGTCGCTTCGATCTTGGATAAGATCGGCATGGACGAATCGGCATTGCAATGCGGTACGCATCCACCGTACGACGAGACCGCGGCAGAGGGGCTTGCCGAAGCGGGATTGGAACCGACGACGCTCCATAACAACTGCTCGGGAAAGCATGCCGGCATTTTGGCGCTCTGCTTGGCGATCGGCGCCGATCCGACGACCTACTTGAGCGTCGAGAACCCCGCCCAGCAGCGGATTCTCGCGTTTTGCGCGCGACTCTCCGACGACGACGCTGCGACCTGGCCCATCGCAATCGACGGCTGCGGAATTCCCGTGTATGCGACGGGCCTGCGAAAGGCTGCGATCTCGTTTGCGCGGATAGCGACGCTTTCCGGCATCGGTGCTGCCGACGCGCGGGCGCTGGCGATCGTGCGCGATGCGATGCTCGCTCATCCGGAGTATGTGGCCGGAACCGGCCAGTTCGATACCGAGCTGATGATTGCCGGCGCGGGGAACGTCGTATCGAAAGCGGGCGCCGAAGGCGTTCATGCTGCGGCGGCCGTCGCGCAAGGCTTCGGGTACGCCTCCAAAGTGATTGACGGTGCTACGCGGGCACGCGGGCCTTCTTCGATTTCGGCCTTACGGCGATTGGGCGTGCTCGACGAGCGCCAGGCCGGCGCACTCGCCCGATTCGCGCGCCCGCCGGTGTATAATCGAGCCGGAAACAAGGTGGGAGAGATCGTGAGCCCGGATCGTGTCTGAGTACTTGCGCCTGCTCGAAGAGCGGGTTGCGATTTTCGACGGCGCCATGGGCACGCAGCTCATGGCGCTGGAACTTTCGCCGGCGGACTTTGGCGGCACCGCTCTTGTGGGCTGCAACGAAGCGATCGTACTCGCACGGCCCGACATCGTTCGTTCGATTCACGAGGCGTATCTGGTGGCCGGCGCAGACGTCGTCGAGACGGACTCGTTTACCGCGTCGCGACTAAAGCTCGACGAGTATGGCATCGGCGATCAAACGCGTCAGGTCAATCTGCGCGCCGCCGAGATCGCGCGTGAGGCGTGCGACGCGATCTCGACGCCGCAGCATCCTCGCTTCGTTGCCGGTTCCATGGGCCCGACCGGCATGCTGGTCTCCTCGTCGGATCCGGCGCTCTCCAATATCACCTACGAACAGTTGCGCGACGTCTACGGCGAGCAGGCGCGGGCGCTCGTCGACGGCGGCGCCGATCTGCTCCTGCTCGAGACGATGCAAGATCTCCTCGAGCTCAAAGCCGCCGTCGCGGGAATAGTCCGTGAGTTCGAACGCGGATTGCGCCGCGTGCCGATTCAAGTGCAGCCGACGCTGATTACCGACGGCCGCATGCTGCTGGGGACCGACATTCGCGCGATTCGCGCGACGCTCGACGCGCTGCCGATCGACGTCGTCGGCCTCAACTGCTCGACCGGCCCGGCGCAGATGCGCGATTCGATTCGCTATCTCTGCGACACGTCGCGCTGCTTCGTCAGCGTCATACCGAATGCAGGCCTGCCGCTGATGGGGCCCAACGGCGAAACGATCTATCCCGAAGGCCCGCAGGAGCTGGCCGCCGAGCTTGCAGCCTTCGTACGCGAGTTCGGCGTCGAGGCGGTCGGCGGTTGCTGCGGTTCGACGCCCGCACACATCAGCGCGCTTCGCGAAGCCGTCTTAGGAGTGCGGCGCGCAACGCGACCGCGGGCGCAACGTTCGCAAGAGGTTGCCTCGGCGATGACCGCACTCTCGCTGGAACAGCAGCCGCGGCCGCTGATCGTCGGCGAGCGCATCAACGCCCAAGGTTCCCGTAAGGTGAAGCGCTTGCTCCTCGACGACCGGTACGACGACATCGTGCTGATCGCGCTGGAGCAAGTCGAAGGCGGCGCGCACGTGCTCGACGTCTGCTGCGCGCTGACCGAACGGCCCGACGAAGACGAACAGATGCGCGAGTTGGTACGCCGACTGGCGCAATCCATCGAGGCACCGCTGGCGATCGATTCGACCGAGCCGAAAGTGCTCGAAGTCGCGCTGCAAAACTATCCCGGCCGCGCGATTCTCAACTCGGTGCACCTCGAGTCGGGCCGCGCCAAACTCGATGCCGTCTTACCGCTCGCGCGCGAGCATGGCGCGGCGGTCGTCGCCTTGACGATCGACGAAAGCGGGATGGCAAAAA
>JABCZE010000065.1 GCA_013289785.1 Vulcanimicrobiota bacterium
CCTGGAAGCCCGATCGCGCGCTCAAGGAAGCAATCGCCGACCAAGACCGTGTCGATCCCGAGCTTTGGGGATGAGGATCCTTCTCGATACGAACCGCTACGGTGATTTCTTCCTTGGCGTTGCTCAGAGCGTCGAGCTCATCGAGAATGCTGAGACGGTATTTGTGCCCTTCGTGGTGTTGGCAGAGCTGCGCGCCGGCTTCGCTTATGGTCGCCGCCAGGCCGAAAACGAGCGCGTCCTGCGGCAATTTCTTTCGCGCGACGGAATTTCCACGCTCTTCGCTAACGACCAAACAACGCAACAATATGCGACGATCTATCGGCAGTTGCGCAAACAGGGCACGCCGATACCGACCAACGATATGTGGTTGGCAGCGCTCGCGCTTCAGCACGATCTGGCCTTGCACGATCGGGATAAACATTTCGACCATTTGCCACAGCTCGTTCGCGTCTAAGCCTCAATAGTGAGAATCGTCAGCCTGTTGCCGAGCGCGACGGAGATTCTTTTCGGAATCGGCGCGGGCGATGAGGTCGTCGGTGTTACCCACGAATGCGACTATCCGCCCGAGGCGCTCGCTCTACCGAAGCTTACTTCCGCGTCAACACCGGGCGAAACGGTGCCGGCGGAAATCGACCGGCACGTCCGCGCGGCGGTGCACTCCGGGTCGAGCCTCTATCAACTCGATAACGCGCTCCTCGCGCAACTCGAGCCCGACCTCATCGTCACGCAGGAGCTTTGCGCGGTCTGCGCGGTTTCTTACGAGATCGTCGACTCCGCCGCAAAACTCCTGAACTCTTGTCATCCTGAGTCCCTCGACCCCGCTCGGGATAAACTACGTCGAAGGACGCGTGTTATTTCGCTCGAGCCGGTGAGCGTGCAAGACGTGTTCACAAACATTACGCAGCTCGGCGAGCTCACCGGGCACTCTTCGGAAGCTCACAACCTCGTTACACGGTTAGAGTCGCGCGTAGCGGCGTTGCGTGCCAAGACCATCGGCACGGCAAGTCGGCCGCGCACGCTCGTTCTCGAGTGGACCGATCCGCCGATGAGTGCCGGGCACTGGATTCCCGAACTCGTCGAGCTTGCCGGAGGTGATCCGATCCTTGCGAATCCCGGCGCGAACTCGCAACGGCTAGAATGGAGCGCGATCGCGCAAGCCCAGCCGGAGGCCGTAATCGTCGCGCCGTGCGGCTTCGACCTCGCCAAAACTCGCCGCGCGATCGAACAGCTCGATGCAATCGAGACTTGGAGATCGCTGGCCGCGCCGCGTGCGGGGCGAGTCCTGGCCCTTGACGGCAACGCCTACCTGAGCCGCCCCGGGCCGCGGCTGGTCGACGCGGCCGAGATCATCGAGCAATGGTATACTAACGGCGCGGAGTACGCCGGGTGACCGCGCTTCCGAAGAGTGATTGAAGATGGGGGCCCCGCCGGCTTTGCCGGTGGGGGGCGCGCAGGTGCGAAGCACCGGAGCGCCTCTCAGAACAACGGGGCCCCCAAACGACGTCAGTCGTTTGGGGAGTGAGGAAAGTCCGGGCTTCATAGGGCAGGGTGCAGGATAACGTCCTGTCGGGGCAACTCGAAGGAAAGTGCCACAGAAACATACCGCGTGGACTCCCCTGGAGCCCACGCAAGGGTGAAATCGTGAGGTAAGAGCTCACGGAGTCGCGCGGTGACGCGCACTCGGGTAAACCCCACCCGAAGCAAGATCGCTCGATTATATGGATGGCCCGTCCGAACGAGCTACATCGCATCGAGGCGCTCGGTAACGCGCGCCCCAGAGAGATGGTCATCACCCACTTGTGGGGACAGAATCCGGCTTACAGGCGTACTCCGCCCTTCGACAAGCTCAGGACCGGCTCGCAACCGGTGGGGCGCCGAGCGCGTCTTAGCGAATGATGGAAACCAGAGAATGAACCAGCAACAGCATTTTACTCCCGAAATGACCGTCGACGAAGCCTTCAAGCTCCATGCGGGTGCGCGGCGGGTCTTCGCGCGCTTCCATTTAGGCGGTTGCTCGAACTGCGCGATCAGCGAATCGCACACGATCGGCGCGATCAGCGATGATTATGGGATCCCGTTGCCGATGCTCCTCGACAACCTCAACGCACTCTTCGACCAGCGGACGCTTTCGGTCGGCGACCACGTTCGCATCCCCGACGACATCCGTTCGAAGATCCCGCAGCTCGCCAACGTGGCGGAGATCGGCGAGATCACCGGCGCCGAAGGCGGTGCCTATACGGCCGACTTTGGCGACGTTCGCCTCCAAGGGCTAGCCGAGGACTTCATCGCCGTCGAAGCCGAGCCCGCAGCGAGCTAGGGGCTGTCCTACAAAAGGTGGCGGGTGGTGAAGCCTTCATCCATCCCGTGCCAGTAGCCGACCTCCTCCTCGCCTAGCTTCCAGCAGAGATAGACCGGCTCGTCGCCCCGCATCGAGGGGAAATCGATCAGCCCAAGGTCGATGTCTTTGACGACGCAGCCGTACGATTCGATCCGATAGATCAGGCGCCCGATCTCATGTTTGAGTTCGGCGAATCGGGGCGCGGGCAGCGCGGAGCGCATGCCGGCCAGGCGGGGGCGACTCGCGGGCTTCGCGTGGTGAAGCGCCGGATCCGACTCGAGCAGCTTAATAGCAAGCTCTCGGCGCCGAGTCAGCAGCTCTTCGACCAGCGGCTCCAGCTTGCAAATGAGGGCGTTGGCCCGCTCGGGCGAAAAGAGCTTCATATGGGTTCCCTGCGCATCGTCTTTGTCACGGGGCTCTCCGGTGCCGGCCTGAGCCAGGCAATAAAATCGCTTGAAGATTTGGGCTTTTACTGCATCGAGCACCTTCCTCCCGCCGTTCTCGAAAGCGCGGTGGCGGCACTCGAGCAATCGGGAGTGCGGGACGTTGCCGTAGCGCTAGACGTTCGCGGCGACGTACGACTCGGTGACGCTCGCACTGCAATCGATCACATCAGAGGCTCGCACTTGGTGCAGGTCCTCTTCCTCGACGCTGCCGACGATCTGCTCGTCCGGCGATTCAGTCAAACGCGGCGGCGCCATCCTTTTGCGCAGACGGGCTCCGTGCGAGAGGCCATCGACGCCGACCGGCGACTGCTCGCCCCGTTGCGCGAGCTCGCCGACGTGGTCATCGACACCACGAACCTGACGCACGGTTCGCTGAAAGAACGAATCGCGGCAGCCTTCCTGACGGATCGTCCGGTGCGCCTCGGCGTCACCTTCGTTGCGTTTGGCTTCAAGTTTGGTCTGCCGACGGACCTCGACCTACTCTTCGACGTGCGCTTCTTGCGCAATCCGAACTACGTTGAATCACTAGCCGACAAGACGGGCGACGATCCCGCCGTCGCTGCGTTTATCGAGGAGGACGCGTCCCTCGCTCCATTTCTCGTTAAGGTTACCGATTTGATCGACTTTCTGCTGCCGTGCTATCTCGCTGAGGGTAAGTCGCAGCTGACCATCGGTGTCGGCTGCACGGGCGGCCGCCATCGTTCGGTGTATGTGGCCGGCCGGCTGGCGCAGCGTTTCTCCGGCGATCGCCGGATCGAGGTCGCATTCGAAGCTCGCGATCTCGTGCGGGCGGCCTGATGCGCCAGCGCTTCGCTCGATCGTTTGGGTGGCTCTTGCCCGGCGCCGGCGTGAAGCGCTGGATTCTGCTCGCTATTTTTGGAATCGTTCTGCTGCTCGACGCCGTCACGCGCTGGCTCATTGCGGTGGGCAGCGGGATTCACGTCAACGAGATGCTCGACGGCATCGTCGTCGACTACTTCCCGCCGGCCTACCTCACCGGAATTCTTTGCATCGCCGGCGTTGCGTTTCTCGGCGTCGGCGTCACGATGTGGATGCGCGCCGTCGCACGAATTGCCGGAAGCCGGCAACCCAAAGGCTTTCGCGATGCTTTGGCGGGCCGGCGCCTTCAGCAGGGCTACAAGATCGTGGCCATCGGCGGCGGCACCGGCCTTTCGACGTTGCTGCGCGGCCTCAAGCGGCGCTCGAGTAATCTCACGGCCGTCGTAACGGTGAGCGACGACGGTGGTTCCTCGGGGCGCCTGCAAAAAGAACTCGGGGTACTGCCGCCGGGCGACGTTCGCAACTGCCTCGTCGCGCTCGCCGATGACGAGGCGATGGTTACCGACCTCTTCCGTTACCGGTTCACCGAAGGCGAGGGTCTGAGCGGACACTCGTTCGGGAACCTCTTCCTGGCGGCAATGACCGGCATCACCGGAAACTTCGATCGCGCGATCAAGGAATCGAGCCGCGTGCTCAACGTCGTGGGGCGGGTTTTACCGGCGACGTTAGGAGTCGTGAGGCTCTGCGCCGAGCTCGACGACGGCACGATCGTCGAGGGTGAAACGAACATCTCGGTGACGAAGCGGCCGATTAAGCGCATTTTCTTCGACCCCCCGGCGGCCGCGCCGCTGGAGGAAGTGATCTCGGCGATTCGCGATGCGGACGCAATTGTTTTGGGGCCTGGGTCACTGTTTACGTCGGTCGCGCCAAACTTCTTGGTAAGCCGCATCGCGCGCGAAGTCGCCGACGCATCGGCGGTAAAGATGTACGTTTGCAACGTGATGACGCAGCCGGGGGAAACCGACGGGATGACGGCCGCGGATCATCTCGCGGCATTGATTGCCAATGCGGGCGAACGCGTCTGCGACTATGTAATCGTGAACGACGAACCGCCGTCGCGCTTGTTGTCGGCGTACGCGCAAGAGGGCCAAGTGCCCGTGGAACCCGACGTGGAGCGAATTGCCGCGATGGGCTTCCACCCCGTGTCGGCCGCAGTGATCGGCGAGACCGAGATGGTGCGTCACGACCCCGATCGCCTCGCTACCGTTGTTTTGGGAATCATCGACCGCACGGTCGCCGACCGCGCAACGCTGGTAAAGCCGGCGAGTGCCTATCGCCGCTCGACGGCCTTCGGATCTAGCTAATGGGGTGGCGGCGGCGCCGCAGTGCTCAACGTCAAGTTTAGCGTGAACGGTTTGCCCGGCTCGATCGTCGTGCTCGACGATTGCGCCTGATAACCGGTGGCCTCGACCGCGTAGTCGGCGATGCCGCTGGGAACCTTGTCGATCGAGAACCGGCCGGTTGCGTCGCTGGTCGCCGTTAAAACGGTATCGACCGTGACCAGCGCGCCACGGATCGGCGCGTTCGTGGTGGCATCGACGATCGTCCCCGACAGGCTCGCAAAACCGGCGGCCGGCGGCAACTCGTCGGTATTGCATCCCGGCGTTCCCAAGTAAAGCAACGCGATTACGACGGAGAGCCTGGCCACGAGCGAATTCATAGGTGATGGTGTTCGCCACGCTGAAGGCGGCGCTCCTATGGCAAGTACCGCGCCAACCTCCGGAACGTCAAAACTCGTCTATTGCGAATCGGCATTAGACGCCATCGGCCACACCCCGCTAGTAAAGCTCAACAAAGTAGTGGACGGGGCCGCGTGCCTGGTGCTTGCCAAAGTCGAGTACGTTAATCCCGGAGGCAGCGTCAAAGATCGCCCCGCAGTCGCCATGCTGGACGCCGCGGAACGCCAGGGACTGCTCAAACCGGGCGGCACGATCGTCGAACCGACGAGCGGCAATACCGGCACCGGCCTGGCAATGGCCGCCGCCATTCGCGGCTATCGCTGCATCCTAGTGATGCCCGACAAAATGTCGCGCGAGAAGGTCGACCTGCTGCGCGCCTATGGGGCCGACGTCGTACTCACGCCCACCAACGTCGCGCCGGATTCACCAGAATCGTATTACAGCGTCGCCAACCGCCTCGCGTCGGAGATACCGGGCGCGTTTCAGCCGAATCAGTTCCACAATCATTTCAACCCCGACGCGCACTATCATACGACCGGCCCGGAGATTTGGGAGCAGACCGGCGGCCAGATTACACACTTTGTCGCGGGTATCGGAACCGGCGGAACGATCTCGGGGACGGCGCGCTTCTTAAAAGAAAAGAATCCGGCGATTCACGTGGTCGGAGCCGATCCCGAAGGGTCGATCTACTCCGGCGACATTCCCCGCTCGTACGCCGTCGAGGGTATCGGCATGAGCTACTTGCCCGAAACCGTGGACTTACGCGTGATCGACGAGATGGTCCGCGTTTCGGATCGCGACTCGTTTTTGATGGCGCGCCGGATCACCCGCGAAGAGGGCTTGCTCGTCGGTGGATCTTCGGGAACAGCGGGTGTGGCGGCGGTCCGACTTGCCAAGACGCTACGACCCGACGCAATCGTCGTCGTCATTCTGCCGGATTCGGGCCGGGGTTACATGTCCAAGATATTCAACGACGATTGGATGATCGCCAACGGCTTTCTGGCCGATGCGAAGCGGCGCGCAACCGTCGGCGACGTGCTGCGCAGCAAAACGCCGCTGCCGCCACTGCTCACGGTGCAACAGGACGACACCGTGAAGACGGCGCTCGACCTGTTACGGCACTACGAAATCTCGCAGCTCCCGGTGATGCAGGGACGCGAGCAGGTTGGAAGCGTCAACGACGTTGGCGTGATGCGCAGCGTCTTCGATCATGCCGACATCATCCATCAACCCGTCAGCGAGGTTATGGGTCGCGCCTTTCCGGCGCTCGAACAGTTCGAAGAGATCGAGCTTGCGTACAAACTCCTGACGCTCGCCAATCCGGCGATCGTCGTAACCGACGACGGCGAACCGATCGGCGTGCTGACTCGCCAAGACATCATCAGCTTCCTCTCCACCAGCTCCGGCGTCGTCCGTCCTTCGACGCCGTGAAGTTCGCAACCAAGGCGATTCACGTTGGGCAGGGGGCCGATCCTACGACCGGTGCAACGATCGTCCCAATCTATCAGACCTCGACGTATACGCAAGAAAAAGTCGGGCAGCACAAAGGCTTCGACTACAGCCGCACGATCAACCCAACGCGCTTAGCGCTAGAGCGGCAGTTGGCTTCGCTCGAGGGAGCGCGATACGGTAGCGCCTTTGCCAGCGGCATGGCGGCGACGTCGGCGGTGATCAACCTGCTCTCGGCGGGCGATCACGTCGTTGTGGGCGACGATCTCTACGGCGGCACCTACCGGCTCTTCGAACGTGTTTTTGCACGCTACGGCCTCACCTTCACCTACGTCGACATGCGCGATCTCGCGGCCGTCGCCGCCGCCATGCAGCCCAACACGAAACTCTTCTGGGTTGAAACGCCGAGCAATCCGCTGCTCAACGTCGTCGACATCGCGGCGGTTGCGGCGATGCGGCGCGCCGATCAGATCGTCGCGGTGGACAATACGTTTGCGACGCCATACTTCCAGCAGCCGCTTGCGCTGGGCGCGCAAATCGTCGTTCATTCGACGACCAAGTATATCGGCGGCCACAGCGACGTCGTCGGCGGCGTGGCCATCACCGACGATTCCGAGCTGCACGATCGGATCAAGTTTGCGCAGAACGCGGCCGGCGGGGTTCCCGGGCCGCACGATGCGTGGCTGACGATGCGCGGTGCGAAGACGCTGGCGGTCCGCATGCGCGAACACGCGCGTAATGCCCAAATGGTTGCCGAGTTCCTCGAGTCGCGCGACGACGTCGCGCGCGTGTATTATCCGGGCTTGCCGTCGCATCCGCAGCACGACCTGGCGCGTCGCCAGATGAGCGGCTTCGGTGGAATGCTG
>JABCZE010000066.1 GCA_013289785.1 Vulcanimicrobiota bacterium
CTGGCTCGAGCGGCTCGTCAACGACGAGATCGTCATCCTGCTAACCGTAAAGCGGGTGGCGCGACCGTATCTGCCGGAAGCACAACGCGTTACGATCGAGCAGATCTCGGACCGCATCGTGCGCATTCGCGCAGACTTCGGCTACATGGAGATGCGAAAACTGACGCCGATCCTCAACGCGTGCGGCGCCGCGAACCTGGACATCGACAAGGACACGACATCGTTCGTTTTCGCCAATCCGGTCATCGTCGGAAAGCCCAGCGGCGGCTGGCCGCGTTGGCAACGGCAGTTCTTCGAGCTATTGCAGCACAACTCGCGCACTTTGGCGGCAGAGCTCGAAATCAAGCCGAACCGCCAAATCGCGCTTGGCGTCGAGGTCCAAATCTAGAAGTGAAGCGAATGGGTTCGCGGTGAGAAGCGTCTTCGTTGGCCCAAACGGCGTTCGCGCCGGGTGGCGATTTCTTGCGTACGCCGTAATTCTCATCGCGCTGCAAAACGCGTTTGAGCGCTTCCTCGTGCCGCCGGCGCTCGATGCGCTGCACGCCGGAAACGGTCTGACCGCGCAGGCGCTCCTGGCGATCGAGGTTTTTGAGGGACTGGCCGTGCTCGTGGCGACTGCGATCCTCGCCGCCTTCGAGCGGCGGCGCATCGACGGTTACGGCCTCCCCGCGCGGTTGGCGTTCGGTAAGCGCTTCTGGGAGGGCGCTGCGATCGGCGTCGTCAGCGCGGGCGCCGTCGCCGTCGCGATGGTAGCCATGGGAGCGATGGTCGTGCACGGCTTCGCGTTGCGCGGAAGCGATCTGATAGTACAAGCTGGGCTGTGGCTGGCCGTAATGGCGCTCGTGGGACTCAACGAAGAGTACATGTTTCGCGGCTATCCGCTGCAGGCGCTCGCGCGAGGGATGGGATTTTGGCCGGCAGCGGTCGCGCTCTCGTTGCTCTTCGGCGCCGCGCATCTCATGAAGCCCGACGAGAACGCCATCGATATCGCCAACATCGTGTTGCTGGGTCTGCTTCTCTGTTTGACGGTGCAGCGCACCGGCTCGTTGTGGCTGGCGGCCGGTTTTCACTGCACTTTCGATTTTATGCAGTTCTTCGTCATCGGAACGCGCAACGGCGGCGCCCAACCCGTTGGCCATCTTCTCGACGTTGCGTTTCCCGGTCCGGCTTGGGCGAACGGAGGTCCGCTCGGTACCGAGGCGAGCTATTTCATGCTGCCCGTGATCGCGCTGCTGTTCGCTTACGTCCTGCTGCGATACCCGACAGCAACATCGTTGCAGACGTAAGCTTCTCGCTTATGGCGAGAGCGCGAAGACGGTTCCGAGATTGGTCGCGCCGCCGGCTGCCGTCGCGCCATAAAGCATGCCGTTCAAATTGGTCAGCCCGGCATAGGGCGCTTCGCCGCCGCTGTCCGAGCCGAACGGGTAGAGCACGCTCTCCGCGCCGGCCGTGGTCATCCCGAACGCGACGCCTTGCCCATGCACGCCGCCGAGCGTTGTCGTGCCGTAGAGCTTGCCGTTGAGAGCGATCAGGCCCGCAAAGGGTTCGGAGCCCTCTGCCGTATCAAAACTTTTGATCACGCGTTCTTTTCCTTGCGTGCTCGCGCTAAATACCGTTCCGCCGTTGTGTGCGCCGCCTTCATACGTCGTCCCGTAGAGGGTCCCGCCGAGGGCGACGAGCTGCCCGTAGGGACGAGCGCCGTCGCTGCCGCCTCGGAAGCTATGGAGCACGCGCTCCTGGCCGCCGTGTAGGCCAAATAACACGCCGTGGCCGTTCGCGCCGCCGGCCGAGGTTGCACCGTAGAGCGTGCCGTTGAGGGCAAGCACGCCGGCATAGGGATGAGCGCCGTCACCGGCGGAGCCAAAACTATAAAGCAAGTTTTCCTCCCCGGCCGTGGTTATGCTGAAGATCGCGCCCGCACTCTTCTTGCCGCCGTTGTAGGTCGTGCCGATCAGCCTGCCGTCGAACACCGTTAACGTTGCTTCGGGGTTGCGCCCGTCGACGAAGGCCGCCGAGCCACGGCCTAAACCAAAGTTATAAAGCACATGCTCTTTGCCTTCGGGGTTGACGCTGAAGACGATACCTTCGTTCTTTGCGCCGCCCCTGAAGGTCGTGCCGTACATCTTTCCATCGAGTTCGACCAACCCGCCAAAGGGTTCGGAGCCGTCCGAGCCGTTACCGAAGCTGTGCAGCACGCGCTCCTTGCCGGTCGTGCTGATGGTAAAGACGGTGCCGTCGTTGTACCTTCCGCCGGTGTAGGTCGTGCCGTAGAGCGTTCCGTGTAGAATAGTCAAGCTCGCGGTGGGGTCGCTGCCGTCGGTTCCATCGAAACCCAAGAGCATCTTATACTTTTCAGCGGCGTGCCCGGCGGTGGCTGCCCCACCGAACGTTCCGGCGGGCACGCCCCTCGGAACCGCAGAGCCGCCGGAGCAGGCCGCCACGGCGAACGATAAAACGAAAACGCCGGCGATAGATTTCGTCACACTACGTCTTGCCGCGCACGTAGGTCATGATACTGCCGGTGTGGTTCGGCGTGTCGCTCACCTTGACCGTGACCATGTTTTTCCCGCTCTTAATTTTGAAGACGGCACTGGGCACCGTTCCCTGCGAGCGGGTCTGCGGGACACCGGGGTTCCGAGCATCGTACCAGGTGAGGACCTCGTTATACACCTCGTCGGTTGACAAAACGGTCGTGTCGGCGCCGTGTATATTGAGCGAGCGGGCGGGTACGACGATGGCGTCCGGGAACACCGCAACCCCGTAAACCGTTCTCGGGCTGTCGGGCGTGGGAGTTGGCGCGGCGGCCGTTGCTTGCGCGGTGGTGCTCGACTGCTCTGCTGCGTTTGACGAAGACTTGCCGTTGCAGGCCGCCGGCACCAGCAGCGAAGCGATGACGAGAACCCGTATGCCCAGAAAACGAATCATCGTACTCCTCTAGATAAAGCAAAATTAGACGCGCGGAGGCCTTCGGAGAAGCCTCGCCCGATACATTCGCGGCTCGCCAAAAAGTGTCCGCCACAGCCTTCGTCCCCGTGCCGGCCTGCCCAGCAAGCCGGGCCGAGGCTGGGGGTAAAGACAATGGGCCGCGCGTTTGCGCGGCCCATTGTTTCGAGGTTTAGCGGTGCGGCCTGCGCCGCGCCGATTGCTTAGTTAGGTACCGTACTCTTGTACGCAAGACTCGGTTGCATTGCTGTACATCGGCTGCATCGTGTAGCTCTTCTTGCCGAACGTGTCGTTCTGGATGTCCATCCACGCGCAGGCGTCACCGATCTCGCCGGCCTGGAAGTTGTACCAGCCCGTGCCCGGATTCGGGTCGGTGATCGACTCGCCGTACTCGTGGCCTTCGACGATGGTCACGCCTTCGTCCACGGAGCTTTCATCCTTCGGGGCCTGCAAATAGTTGGCACCGCAGGACGTACCGGCATCCGGCATATACGGAAGGTTCGTGTACGAAACGAGCTGGGATTGGTATTCAACGCTGCTGTGATACGCGCAGAACTGGGTGCCGAAGCCTTCCGAGCTGTGGCCGTGCGGCGTTGCCACGACGTACGAAGCGTTGCTGTCATAGCCGAACTTCGCTACGCCGGCAAGGGACTCTTGAGCGACCTGAGCGTCGGTCGGGCTAGCGGGCACGGGATTCGTATTGTCATACCAAACGCCGCCGAGCTGTCCCTTGGGATTCGTGGGGTAGTTCTTTTTACTATCGACGATATCGTAGTACTGGATATAGTCGTTGTTGTGGAGACTTCCACCCTCGACCTTGGAAAAGGATTTGAGAAGCTTAGCCACTTTGTCGGGATCACCGTACTTCTTGTAACCCCAGAAAATGTAGTAAACTTTGGGCTTGAGGAGCACGGGGCCGTTGAAATAGCTGAACAGAATCCCGCTGTTCGGAACGACCGTACGGGCGGCGTTGCGCGTCGCCATATAATGGAGAACGTGCGTCGCGCCGACTTGAGCCGACGCCGGCGAACCGGTCGTGGGCGCGATGTTGCCGCTGTTTGCAGAGCAGCCCACTATTGCGAGCGTTGCCGCGCATCCTAAAATGCCGACAAGCCGCGAGTGCCTATACATACGCAATCAACCTCTTAAAAAGGGAGTAGCTCGGAGTAGCTAGCAGGTAAAAAGAGCGGTTTCAGCGCGAGGTTTCACCTCCCCTGCGGCCTCCCAGCGCTCATTAAGAAAATGCAGAGTAAGCGCGCGGCAGCATGCCGGTGGCGGCGCGAGGCCCCTGTGGATTATTTCTGGCCGGAGTACTCCTGGACGCAAGATTGGCTCGCGTTGCTGTACAGGGCCCCCGTCGTGTAGGACTTCTTGCCGAACTTATCGTTTTGGATGCCCCTCCCCGTGCATTCGGTAATCTCGCCGTAATCGAAGTTGTACCAGCCCGTGCCGGGATTCGGGTCGGTGATCGAGGCGCCGAACTCGCCTCCCGCGATGATCGTTACGCCCTCGTCCTTCGCGCTTTCATCCTTCGGAGGCACGATATCGTGGGCGTCGCAGGCAGTACCGGCATCCGGGATATAGGGAAGGTTCGTGTACGCAACGAGGTTGCCGCCGCTGCCCGACGTGGCGCTGTGGTACCCGCAATACGTCGTGCCGAAGCCCTGGCTATTGCGGCCGTGCGGGGTCGCCACAATGTACGAACCGTTCGCGTCGTAGCCGAAGTGCGATACACCATGAAGGGACTCTTGCGCGACCTGAGCGTCGGTCGGTTCTGCGGGGACTGGGTCCTCCTCGTCAAACCAGACGCCGCCGAGCTGTCCCTTAAAATTCGTAATGTAGTTCGTGTTCCCACCGACGACGTCGTAATACTGGGTGTACACGGCGTTGTGGCTGCTTCCGCCCACCGCCTTGAAGTACGCTTCCAGCAGCGGCGCGACTTTGTCGGGGTCGCCGTATTTCTTGTAACCCCAGAAGATGAGATAAGCTTTTGGTTTCAGGAGCACGGGGCCGTTGTTGTAGCTGAGAACGCCGACGCCGCTGGAGCTGCCGCGAACGATCGCGTGGGCGGTAGAGCGGGTCGGCAAGTAGCGCAGAACGTGCGTTGATCCGGCTTGTGTGGACGTCGGAGAAGTGCCGAAGTTTGCGGCGCAACCTGCGAGCGCCAGCGCTGCGGTGCATCCGACGCGGGCAAGCAGCGGGTACCTGTTCATGGGCTTTTCTCCGCCTCCAGGGACCCGCTTACCTGCGCAGCTCGGCCGGCTACTCGTCCGGGAAAGCAACCGGCGGCGCGAGCGAGCTTCGGGGCGCGAACTGGAACGGTTCGGGAATCGGAAGCGGCTGCGGCTGCGGAAACGGGCCGGGCCACGGCATCGGGAACGGTTCCGGCAGCGGTCCTGGACCAGGCTGTGCCTCACCGCCGTTGACCAGAGTGCCGCCGAGGTCGACGTCATGCGCGGTGACGTCGACGTCGACGCCGTTCCCGCGGGCCGAGAGCGTCGTCGAGATTTGGCCGCCCCGGGCATTTTGCGCGGTAACGCGCAAGGCGCCGTCCTGCTCGCATTGCACCGACTCGCCGTCTCCCAGTTCGAGCGTCTGGCCGCGAGCAATGCGCAGCGATTGCCCGTAGCTTGTGATCGACGGTTCCCCGTTATTGTTCATCGTGACGGTCGTCGCGCCGTTGTTCAACGACACGGTCGCGGATTGGTTCCACGTGATTCCTCTGCCGTTCGGCGCCGTGACCTGCGTCGAGACGCGATAGCCGCCGGAAAATGAGCGGGAGTTGAGCAGGTCGGGCTGAGAGGCCATATTATTCCACTTTGCTCCGTTGAACGACAAGTGAGGATCGCCGTCGCTGGAGCCGGTGGCGTTTTGAAAAAAGTGCTCGCCGTTGCGTGGCTGGCAGCTGCCGTTGCCGTTGCCGGCGTAGGGCGATCCGCAGCCGCCGTTGCCGCCGTATGGCGAAGGGCAGCCGCCATAGCCCATCATCGACTGCAGCATCGTCATCAGTTGCTGCAGCATCCCCATCAGCGGCCCGAAGAGCCCCTGCAGCGAGGAATCGTTGTACGATGCCTCACCATAGGGCGAGGTGGCGGCTCCGTCGTTGAGCCACGGGGGAACGAATCGGGAAATATTGTCGCCCGCGGCCGGTGCACCCGCACCTTCGAATAAGGGTCCCTCTTGGGCGTTGCCGGCGAGAGACGAGAGCGAGCTGGGGCCGAGCGATCCTTCGAGCGGTTGAACGTACATAGACACCTCCGTCGTAAAGTGCCATTCGTTCACGACTGGAGTGGGTCGCGGCAAGAGGCTCGCATCGCGGCGGCAAGAAACGAAGGCACCTCATGAGCGAAACGCAACGAACGACGATCGCCCGTCTCGAAGAGCGCCTGGAGTCGCTCAAGGAGCGCCTTTGACGACGCCGCCGACCGCCGCCGCTTAGCCGAGCTCGACGAGCGTTCGCGCTCCAACGACTTCTGGAACGATCCCGATTCGGCGCAGCGCGTGATGAAGGAGCTCGCCGAGCTTCGCGAGCGCACGGCTTCGTTCGACGGCATCGCCGCGTCGCTGCGTGACGCTCGCGAGATGCTCGCACTTTTCGAGGGGGATCCCGCCGCCGAGGCCGAGGCCGATCGCGCCATCGCGGCCGCCGAAGCTTCGGTGAACGATTTCGAGATGGCGGCGAGCTTCAGCGGCGAGTTCGACACGCATAACGCCATCGTGAGCATCTTCGCCGGCGCTGGCGGCGTCGACGCCGCGGACTGGGCGCAGATGCTCACGCGCATGTACTTGCGGTGGGCGGAATCGAAGGGTTTCTCGACGCAGATTGCCGACGAATCGCCTGCCGAAGAGGCCGGCCTAAAGTCGGTCACGTTTTTCGTGCGCGGGCGCAATGCGTATGGAATGCTGGAAAGCGAGCGCGGCGTGCACCGGCTCGTGCGGCTCTCGCCCTTCGATGCGGCCCATCGTCGCCACACGTCGTTTGCGGCGGTGGACGTCATTCCCGAGGTGGAAGCCGGCGAGAGCGACGTGGAGATAAAGCCCGACGAGCTGCGTGTCGAGACGTTCAAATCGGGCGGAGCGGGCGGCCAATACGTGAACAAGACCGAATCTGCGGTGCGTATCGTGCACCTTCCCAGCGGGATCATTGTGGCCTCGCAGCAAGAGCGTTCGCAAGCGCAAAATCGGGAGGTGGCACTGACCATTCTTCGCGCGAAGCTCGCCGTGCTGGCAGCGCAAGAACGCAATCGCCGGCTCGACGACTTGCGTGGCGAACGCCAAGCCAACGAATGGGGCTCCCAAATTCGCTCGTACGTCTTGCAGCCGTATCAGCTCGTGAAGGATCACCGCACCGGCGTGGAAACCGGTAACGTGAGCGGCGTTCTTGACGGCAACATCGACGGGTTCGTTTGGCCGTACCTGCAGCAGCGCAACGCGGTGCGGCCCGCGTAACGCGTGCGCGACCGCTTCCTTTGGATTGGATGCTTCGCGTACGCGGCGCTGTTCACCGGGTTAGGTGTGCTCAAGTACGACGTGCACCGCAATCTGGTTGATTTTGGAATCTTCGCGCAGACCGCCGCTAGCGCGTTTGGCTGCTTTTGCAATCCGATCGAAGGCAGCCACTGGGCCTTTCACTTTTCGCCGATTCTC
>JABCZE010000067.1 GCA_013289785.1 Vulcanimicrobiota bacterium
GCGCTTTCGGCGCTGCCCTAATCGCCGCGCTGGGCATCACGGCGTGCGCCGGCGGCTCGAGTAGCGCCACAACGGGCGGCGCGGTGCCGTCTTGGCTCTCGACGGCCACAGGGAGCGGCAGCGGCGGGAGCTCCAACTACATTTCGCACGTCGTGGTCGTGATCCAGGAGAACCGCAGCTTCGACGATCTCTTCGCGACGTTTCCGGGTGCCGATGGAGCGACTGGAGGGATGGAAAAGCTGCCATCGGGAGACCAGTACGTTCCACTTCAAGAGGTCGACCTGGTCTCGCCATGCGACTGGGGCCACTCGCGGAACGGCTATCTCAAGGCTTGGGACGAGGGTGCGATGGACGGGTTTAATCTGGAGGGCGCCGGCGCCAGTGGGAAATGCCCGGGACAGGCCGGCACCAAAGTCTACCAATACGTCAACCCGTCGGAGATCGGGCCGTACTGGCAGATGGCCCTGCAGTATGTGCTGGCCGACCAGATGTTCCAGACACAAGGCAGCGGCAGCTTCACCGCGCATCAGGACCTAATTGCCGGCGGCACGATTCTCAATGGGAGCCAGACCAAGAGCCTGGTCGATTTTCCTTCCGCCCGGCCATGGGGATGCGACGCGCCCGCTGGAACGGTAACTTCACTACTGATTTCGCATCCGCCAAGTAGGCTGAAACTAAGGTACAACAAAGGCCCGTTCCCGTGCCTCTCGTACGCGACGATGCGCGATCTGCTCGACGCCGACTTTGTTTCGTGGACGTATTACTCGCCGCCGGAACGAAAAGGAACGGGCGCGTTCTGGAACGCCTTCGACGCGATCGCCGCCGTGCGCCACGGCCCCGAATGGAAGACCAACATCCGTGACTCGAGCCAGATCTTCTCCGACATCACGCAGCTCAAACTTGCCAACGTTGCTTGGGTCGTTCCCGACCACGATAACTCCGATCATCCCGGCGCCACGAAAGACTACGGACCATCGTGGGTCGCCAGCGTCGTGAATGCAATCGGTGAGAGCAGATACTGGGACTCGACTGCAATCGTCATCGTCTGGGATGACTGGGGCGGATTTTACGACAACGCCCCGCCCCCGTTCATCGATCAGTGGGGCGGATTGGGCTTTCGCGTTCCGATGATCGTCGTATCGCCTTACGCGCGATATGGCGCGAGGGGTCCCGGCCTCGTCGAACACGAGCAATACGAGTTCGGCAGCATCTTAAAATTCATCGAGAATATCTGGGGTCTGGGGCAGTTGGGCACGACGGACACGCGCGCCACGAGCATCATCGACTGCTTCGACTTCACGCAGCAGCCGCGCCAGTTCCAGCGGATCGGCTCCCCGTACTCCCGCGCCTTCTTCGAGCACCAAAAACCCTCGTACTTGCCCGTCGACAGCGAGTAGCGCGAGGCCGCCGGTTGCGCGCAGGAAGGATTTATGAGACAATCCCTCCCGGTCTTCAAGACCGAATTCCTATTTGTTTTTGAAAAGAGTATGTCCGATAGCTATTCGCAATAGAACCCGCGGGCGAGGGCCTCGCCCCGAAAAGCCAAAGGTTGCCCAGACTGCCAAAGAAGCGCCGCTCGAGGTGTTCGGCAGCATCAAACAAGTCTTTCCGAGTACGACGTTTTCGGTCGAACTGGATAACGGCCACGTCATCCTGGCGCACATCGCCGGTCGCTTGCGCCGCCACCGCATCAAGATTCTTCCCGGAGACCGAGTGGAGATCGAAGTCTCGCCCTACGACTTAACCAAGGGGCGGATCGTCTACCGTTATCGCGCCGGCGAAGAGCGCCGGAACCCGCAACGGAACGGGCAAGCCCCCTCTTAAGAGGGGCGGTCTGACTCCCTAGTATCTCGCGCTAAGCTTGAATCGGCCCGACGTGCAGATCTCGATGATCTGCTCGTTGCTTAGCCGTTGGAACGTCTTCTTGGCGTACTCGAACGGCTCGCCGGCATCGGTTGCGTCGTACCGGGCTTGAGCGCCCGGATTGAGCTGCGGACGCTGTTGGAGCGTCTGCTTTTTGAAGTTGACGCGATAGGCCAACTCTTTTCCGAATAGCACGATCTCCCCGCGCGCATTGGCATAGCCGCCAAAGACCGGCTCCAAAAGCTCCGAGAGGGCGCGGCCGGAACCGCCGGCACTAATAGCGAGAACGGCGACTGGCGAAAGGGTGGTCTGCATCACCTGAATTGAACATCCGTAGCGCTTGAAAGGTTGCATGCGGGCGCCGGCTGCTTTTGGCTAGGGGCTCTTGCCTCGGGATTCTTTAGTATGCAAACTCCTGAAGCTGATTGGATCCCGGCCCGTTGACCCAGCCGGTTCGCGTCCCCGGGTTTATCGAGATTCGGACCGGGATGACGAAATCGCCCGCGTAGGTGAAGTTAAAGCCGTTGATCGACTCCAACAGGGCGCCGCTCTCCTGGTAGACTTGAATGCTGCTGCCCGTACTCGACGTGCTCGAAATCGGTTGTGCGACGAGAAAGAGCTTGTTCACCGGATCGCTGGCGACGAAGCCGCCGGCATAATACTGGCCTCCGCCGTTGGGCAGGAGCTCGTGAGTCCCCGTCTCTTTCGCTAGGTCGTAGAACTCGAGGCCACCGTCCAGCTCCGTGGTCGTGCACGCGATGCCGGTGGCGGAGTCGTATCCGATTCCGTTAGCATATCCGCAACCGACCGAACCGGGGCACGCGACGCCGGCGAACTGTTTGAGCTTACCCGACTGTAAATCGATCGTCGTGATCACCGGCGGCGGTCCGCCTGCCGCGCCGTAGCTCGGCGAGCTTGCCATCACGGCTAAGTTATTGACCGTATCCTGGGTTAGCTGCGGCGCCGTACCGAGCGAAAACTCACTCGCGTTAAGCGTGATAACCTTACCGAACGTGCCCTTTGCAACGTCGGAGACCAGCAGCTCCGACGGGTCGGAACCTTCGCGTTGATAGCCGAACAAAACGACCGTGCTCGTGCTCTGGTTGGGCGCCCACTGCAGCACGTTGAACAGCTTGACCGGGGGGACCCATTTTCCCGTGAAGCGTTCCTTCGTCACCGGGCCCAGCAGATGGTACATATCCTTTGCCGGAGTTTGACCCGGCTTTCCGGCCTTTTGAAAATCCACGAGCCCGACATCACCGTCGAAGATTCCGTCGGCGACATAGTCGTCGCCGCGCGCCACCTTGGCCCCTTTGAACTCCCCGAGCGTTTTGGTAATCTTCCCAGTCGTCGCGTCGAAGGTCTGCACGGAGATATCGGTCAGGCTCGCCGACGCCAGCACACCGTCGTTCCCCTTCTGATCGACGTCGAAGCCGAAGATCTCGCCGCCGTCCGACGTCGAGAGCACCGGGCCCAAGGACCCGCCGGTGCTCTTCGTGACGGCCGCCGAAGCCGCGGCCGGTGGGACCGTAAAGTTGTTACTGCTGCCGCACGCGGAGATGCCGGCGATAGCCAGCGCGATCAGCAGCCTTCGCGCTAGCATTTGCGGGTGAGATTATAACCCGGGCCCGACAGGTGTTTTCCGTCGGGCGAGAGTTTGAGCGTGTGATTTCCGTAGTACGTGAGCGTAACGGTCTCACCGTCGATGATCCAGTTGCCGGAGACGCCTTCATTGTCGGTAAGATCGCCGTTGAGTTGCATGTTGAACGACAGCTTGGGATCGTTGTCGGATACCCAGCTGCCGACCAGATTGGTCGTGGCGCACCCCGTCGGGACCGGCGTGGCGGTCGGCATCGCGGCTAACGGCGTTATCGCGCCGCCGTAGAATTTATGTGCGATGTTCAAACAGAGCGCGTGAGCCGGATAGGGGTTCGCCGGCAACTGAACGGCGCAAATAAAGGTGACCAGGTAACCTTTCGGGAGCGGATAACAGCGAACGGCCGCACCGGACGAAGCCGCGCCCGTCGCAACGTTCTGCCCCATGGCCGACCACTCACCGCTGCCCGGTGAAGACTCGCTTGCGCCGGGCAGGTACGTCTCCAACGCGGCCTTCGCCTTTGCACTGCAATCGCTTAGCGTGCCGGAGTCGCTGACGTAACGAATTCCCGTCGAGAGATCGACGGAGGCAACCGCTGCGGTCTGGGACTGCGAGCCGAGGAAGATCGCTATGGCGAATAGCCAGAGCCCACGTTTGACGTTCAACGTTATCGCGCCCCCGAGTCAAACGCTGCGGTTATCTTTGTGCACAGGGCCGCGGCGCTATCCGGGCTGGGCGGCACCTGAGCGGCACACGTAAAGGTTACGAGATACGAACCCCCGAGCGGATAGCAGTGAACCGCGGCGGCGGTCGTCGAGCCGTTCGCCGAATCCGGCGCACCGAATGCTAGCCACTCGCCGGTATCGCCGCCGAGCTCGACGGCATCTTGCAGCACCGAATTCAACGCGGCCTTAGCCGAATTATTACAGGCGCTCACCGGCTGATTCGCAACGACCTTGCCAACGCCCACGTTCATGTCGAGCGCCGCCGGTGCGCGCGCGGAAAGTGATCCAAAGGCCACGATGAGACCGACGGCCAGCAACGCGACACGACAGCGAGAGATTCTCGTCACGGTAACCTCCTGGAGCGAGGGCGTTAGACGGGGGGGACGAACGTTCCCGCGGGAGATTTGCCGTGACTACCTCAAAACGAAAAATCGACACCATCTACGAGTTGCGTAAGGCAGCCGAAAGCAAGGCGCTGGCGGAAAAAGCGCTCGAAGACGATCCGGGGGCCGAACGCCGCGACCAGTTGCTGCACGCTCAAATCAAGCTCGAAGAGAAAACGATCGAAGCGATTGAAGTTTGCCACGAATGCGGCGGGACCCATTCATCCGACCAGGCTCACCCGCAGAGTACGCCTTAGCGGCGCGCTCGAGGGGGCAGGTTTTTGAAGAGCCGCAGCCCAGTGCCGCCATCCATAAACTCGATGCCGTCGACGACCTCGTGCATGATGAAGAGGCCGTATCCGCGTGGCGCGCCCTGTGGCGGCGGGTTGACGCACGCCGGCGGTTTAAAGCCCCGTCCCTGGTGCCGTATTTCGGCAACCAGTCGCCTACCATCCATCCAGCAATCGACCGACAGAACCGGGCCTCCCCCGTGCTCGACGCAGTTAGCGAGCGCTTCGCCGGCACCCAACTCGAAACCGATCAGATCCTCACCGGAAAGCCAGTTGGCGGCAAACGCTGCGATGAGCGTCCGTGCTTCCCTTGCACCGGCCGCGGAGCAGGGAAAGCGCCGGCTAAACTGCGGAGTGCGGTTCACCATAACTCAGTTCGGAGGTTGCGGTCCCGCAAGCCCGCGGATTTCCATGACCGTATCGTTGAGCAACTGGGCGTCTTTCACCGCCGCCGGACTCGCAGTACTCGGCGGCGGGCAGGTGACGTCGTTTGAAACCCAGCCTTGCCACTTCACGCGAATCGTCGAGCCGAACGACGCGCTTTTGGCGCACGATCCGGCCGGCACGTTGTCGTTGCGAACCGCCGGCAGGGCCGTAAAGAAACGTGCTACGGTCGCTTTCGGAACGGTAAACGGCTTCGGACTCGACGTTCCGAACGTGATTGACGCGGTACCGTCGGAGTGCACGACGATTTGGCTCGCGCGCGAGTTGGTCGAACCGGAATCGACGATTACTGCGCTATCGATGGGTGCCGCCCCAACTAAAACGATGGCGGCGTAGGCCGTGAACAACAGGGTTGAAACTCGCAGGGCCGCTCGCTTCACCAGAACCTCCAACCGAGTAACTCACGAGAACGCAGTCATGCTGCTTTCGCAAGACGGTCTGCGATGCCTCGTTCGCACGCCGCTCGGGAAAGATTTGTTGATCGAAAGCAACGGTGCGGCGATCCTGCGGAGCGCGTTCGTCGCGCGGCGGCGCGCGGCCGAGCGCAAACCGAGCGACGCGCTGCTCGTTGAAGCGCAGGCGCAAGTGCATGCCTACTTCGCGCGCCGGCTCAAGCGTTTCGATCTGCCGTTCTTTCTCGAAGGGACGCCCCTTCAAGTCGCTGCTTGGCGCGCCGTCGCCTCGCTGTGCTTCGGCGAGTTCGTTTCGTATGCCGACGTCGCGCGCGCCGTCGGTCGTCCGGGGGCGCATCGCGGCGTTGCCGCGGCGATGGGGGCAACGCCGCTCGCGCTTTTCATTCCGGCGCACCGCGTGATCGGCGCGGACGGCCGCATCAAAGGAGCCGATCGCACATCGGTCCGCGCCCGCCTTTTTGCATTCGAGCGAGTTCCGCGAATCTAAGGCTTGCCGTAATCCGCATTCTCGATGGTCTCGCCTAAGAACGCGGCTTGATAGGCCAGGATATCGCGGACGAACGGAAACTGCGGGTGGCGGGGCTCCGCCGTCTTCCGGTAACGATCGCCTTCGCGCTGCAAAATATTCCACTGCACCATCAACGGTAACGCGGCGCGAACCATGCGGCTGGGATTGCGGCGCAACTCAGGATCGACGAAGAGTTGTTGCGGCAGGTTCGCGAGGCTTTCTTCGACGGCAGCGCAGGCTTCGCCGGCCGTGAACGCTTCGTTGCGTTCGTGCAGCCACGCACCGAGGACCTGACTGGTCACGACCGGGCGAATCGCCGCCAACGTCGCAAGCATCCGCTTCTTCCGATCATCTTTGTCATCCTGAACTTCGTCCAGGCGCACGACGCGGTAGAGCATCGAGAGGCGCCGTGAAACGAACGGATCGTAACTGACGCCGATCAAATAGATGGTCGCAAGCGGCGCCAAACGATCGACGGCGCCGCGCATCGACCGCAGCCGTCCGTCGTACGAGTAGTGCCCTTCGGGCGTCAGATAGAAGGTGCCCCCGCGACGGACGACGTCTTCCAGGAGCGCCAGATCCTTTTCGAGGTTCTCGCGAGTTTCGTCGAGGATTTCGCGCCGGTAAGGTTCGCGCACCGTAGAGACTTTCACGACGGCCCGTGCGCGATCGAAAAACTCCCGTCGCCAAAGGTCGCTGCTCTTGGTTTCGGGGGGAAACCGGGAGGCCACCGAGTCGTCGAAGATCTCGCCCATCGGTAACGGTCCGTGCCGCCGTTGCACCGTCCAGGCGAAGGCGGCAAGGGCGCGCGCGCCCAGTTCGTTCTCAAGCGGCAGCATTCCGAGCGCCATGATGAGCGGTCCGGCGTTGACCGCGCGCAGGGCGAACCTTAGCCATCCGATCCGGTCTGCAAGAAAGCCGGGCTCGTACATGCGGCGCGAACTTGCCGTAAAGATCGGATGCCGCCACGAACCGCTCTCGACCGTCGTCGACGAGACGATCGCCGGCGATTCGAAATCGTGTTGATGGTTGGCGACGAGCAGCGTCGGGCCACGTCGCCGCGGAAGCCGCCCCCAACTGCGTACGCGATACGCTAAATGATCCCACGCGTAGTTCGACGTGACGGCCGCGAACCGCAGCGGCCAGCCCCAGAGTGACGACAACGGCCGGCGGCCCACGCGCAGCACCGAGAGCGCTGCCAACGCAAAGCTAAAGCCCGAGAGGCCAAAAACCGCCTGATAACCAGCGCGAGTTCCACCGAAGAGTCCGATCAACCAGCCGCCGACCAACGGAGCCGCGATGTTGGGCAGGCTCGTCGCAATTCCCCAAAGGCCGAGATCGCGCCCGACGTCGCGCATCTT
>JABCZE010000068.1 GCA_013289785.1 Vulcanimicrobiota bacterium
AGAACACTGGGGATCGCGCAGCGTTCTTTTGCTGCTGGACAACTTCGAGCACGTTCTCGGAGCCGCGCCCTTTATCACCGAGTTGCTCGCCTTCGCTCCGGCGGTTACGATCGTTTCTACGAGTCGCGTGCCGCTCGGCGTTCCACGGGAACGCCGCTACGCGTTGGCGCCGATCGGCCTTGCTGCGTCGGTGGCGCTCCTGGTAGATCGCGTCTCCACGATCGTGCCCGGCTTTGCGATGACCCAAGCGAACGCCGGTGCGCTGGAAAGCGTTGGGCGGAGTCTGGGCGGGTTTCCGCTGGCGATCGAGTTGGCGGCTCCGCTCTTTACGACGCTCTCCGCGGCGGCGCTCGCAGAAAACTTCGAAGGCATGCTGCCTCTTTTGGCGTCGAGCGAGAACGTTGTCTCGCGCCACGCATCGATGCGCGATGCAATCGCCTGGAGCTACGAGCTGCTCGCGCCGGAGCCGCAGCGAATTTTCCGTTGGCTATCGGTTTTTAACGGTCCGTTTTCGGTGCGGGCGGCCCACGCGGTCGCCGGGGAAGAAGGCGCGCCTGCCTCGCTGCAAACGATGCAAGCCGTGGCAAAAATGGTCGATCACAACTTATTGGGCGTACGGTCGGATTTCGCCGATCCGCATTTCGAGTTTTATATGCTGATGCGTGAGTATGGAAGAGGTCTGCTCCGCGAGCGCGGCGAGAGCGACGCGGCGCAGGAGCGTCTGGCCACCTATTGCTTGGAGGCTGCGTCGGCGGTCAAATTTTCTGACCCCGCGACGCAAACGACCGAGAATCTCGACCGCCTCGGAGCCGAAGCCGCCAACATCGATTCCGCTTTGGCTTGGGCTTGCGAATCCGGTCGCACCGAGCTAGGCATGCGACTCTGCCTGGAAACCTACGGGTATTGGTGGCTGCGGATGCCGGATACCGGTCTCACGTGGACGCGCCGGCTCTTGGAGAACGCGGAGCACCTCAAGGAGCCGATCGACGCGGATCTTCTAGCGACGGCTTATTTACGCGCTACGGGTCTCGCCGATCAATGTGAGTCGGTTGACATCGCCGATCGGCTGGCGGAGCGAGCGTTGCAACTGCATCGCGCGCTCGGCCGCGATTCGGTCGTGGCCGCGCTCCTCGGTGGCGCGGGCACCCGGGCACGCACGCGCGGCGATTACACGCGGGCGTTCGAGTTGCTCGAAGAGAGCTTGCGGATTCGCCGGGCGCTCGGCGTCAACTTCGCCATAGCGATATCGCTCTACGAGCTTGGAGCGACGGCGGCGGAAGCCGGCGATCCCGCCGTCGCGACGCCGTATCTCGACGAGAGCCTCTCCCGGCTGCAGGAGGCAAAGAGCGACCTCGGCGTCGCCATGGCGTTTGCACAACTGAGCGCGATTGCCTTACGCGAAAAGAGCGTCGATCGCGCTCGGAGTTTCGCCAACGAAAGCCTTCGGATAGCGCAAGCAATCGGCCATAGCTCGACTCTCGGATATGCAAAAACGATCCTCGCGCGAGCCGAGCTCGAGGACGCGCACTACGAGCGTGCCCAGCAGTTGGCGCGTGAGGCGATCGCGATCGCGCAGCTGTCGAAGGCCCCCTGGTTGATGCCCGAGGCGCTGGAAGCGTTGGCTGCGATTGCGAGCGCGCAGGGTCACGCGCGGTCGGCCGCGCGCGCTCTCGGCGCCGCCGCCAACCTTCGCAAGCGGGAGAACGCGCCGATTGCGACGGCCGACCGTGAGGAGAAAGAACGACTGGCGGAACGCCTGAAGGCCGCGCTCGGAGCGCCGGCTTACAACGCGGAGTTCACGATCGGAGCCTACGGCCCCAGCGAGAGTTTGTTCCAAGACGAAGAGAGCGCCGGCAGCGATCCTTCGACCGCGGCCGGCGCCTGACGCAGGCTGCTCGTTCTAGCGGTAGGTTCCGGCCGGGCTCGTCGCGACGCCGTAGATTTGCGTATCGCCGGCGGGCGAGAACACGTTGCGCTGCGTGCCGCCAGGGAAACTATACTCGACGACGCGTCCGTAGAAGCGGTCCGCAACGAACAGTTGGTTGGCTTTTGCATCGAGCGCGATGAACTCGGGCGTTCCGCCGGTTACGAGCTGGCCGTTCGACTGCCCCGGCGAGAAGATATCGACGCCCGGAACGTACTGGTCGACCGCGAGATATTCGAAGGGCTTCTTTTCGCCGGGCGACTCTTCGACCGCGATGCCTCCGGTTTGTCCGAGGGTTATGCCGCCGACTTGCGAGCAACTCGAGCCATTGGGAAAACAGGTCAGCAGTCCGCCGACTGCACCGGTGCTTCGGTTTTGGATGAACTCCGTCGCGTAGATTGAGGTTTCGCCCGATACCGACGGGTTGAGCAGCGCGATGCCGGTAATCACCATGCCCGTGCTCGGAACGCTCCACGTGTTTGTGGGGCTCGAGCTTCCTTTGGCGTATTCGACGATGAACGCCGTGCCGTACAAGGGATCGTTGGCGACGTAGATGTCGCCGAACGCGTCCACTTTTACGTCGAAGGGGCCGTTGAGGCCGTTGGAGATCGTCGTCTTCGGCGTGGAGGCGTTGGGCGCGTAGATCGTGAGGTTGCTGGAGAGAAAGTTCGTGACGTAGAGATTGCCGGACTTGTCCGTCGTAATGCCGTTGGGTCCTTGGATGCCCTCGGTAATCGTACGGAGCGGCGGTGGATTCTGCTTCTTGGTAGCGGCGTCGTAGACGAAGATCTTGCTGTTGGCGTTGTCGCTAACGAACAAGAGCTGTTTTTTCGTATCGGGGTCGACCGTCTGCGCTTGCGGTCCCATCGTTCGGGAGGCCGACGGCTGGGTCGCCAGCGGCGGCGAGCTGGGGCCGGCGGGGAGCGCCGGCGCTCCGCTGCACCCGGCAAGCGGGGAAGCGGTGAGCGAAGCGACGGCGACGAGGGCGGCGGCCCGGAGGCCGGGAGCGATCTGGTTCATTTCGGCACATTCCTTTTAAAAGAGGTAGGGTTGTGCCTTAAGGCTATCGCCCAGCCGACCCGCAAACCACGAAATTGCTAGACATTTGAGCGGTTCTCACTCCACGTTAGGCCTCGGAGCGACGAAATGAGTTATGAGCGGCTCCCCTTGAAGCAGCCGCATTATCTGCTGCTGCAGCACGTAGTCGGCGTTCGTCACGCGCTGATGCTGGCGCAGATGCTCCGTCCACGAGGGGACGAGAAACGTCTCCAAAAAGCGGCCCGATTGTGACGTGTCTTCGAAGATCCCCCATGAGATAGCACCGTCTCGCAAGCGCTCGTGCTGTAACTCGTAGAGGGCCGAAAGAAACGATTCCCGGTGCTCGGAGGGGACGCGATACTCGATCGTCACGAGCACCGGCCCATCCGCTCCTTCGACCGACCGCGAGACGACCGGCGGCGGCCACTGCGTGGACGGAGTAAGGTCGAGCGTTTCGCCAGTTTGAAGTTTCCAGCGCCACGTCAGAGGGATAGCTGCAAGCATCGTCGCCGACGCAATGAATAGCGCGACCTGGAGATTCGTGAAGGTCGCGATCTGGCCCCACACCGCGCTACCCAACGTCATCGCACCAAACATAACCGTCATATACATCGCAAGGCCGCGCCCACGTACCCAGTCCGGCAGTGAAAGCTGGGCCGAAACGTTCAGCGTTGCCACGCCGGCGATCCACGACGCTCCCGCCACGACGCTTGCAAGCAAGGCGACTATCGGTTCGCGTGCGATTCCGAAAAGCACCAACGCGATTGCGGTGCCGGCGCTCGCGATCCCAACGAGGCCGTCGGCACCAAAGCGTTTCTTCCAGTAGGGCATCACGAATGCCGCGCCGACAGCCCCGAGCCCAATCGCGCCGAGCAAGAGGCCGTAAATCGCGGCGCCGCCGCTTACGCGCACCCGAGCGACAAGCGGTAGCAGCGCCCAATAGGAACTCGCCGACAAGAAGAATGCAAGCGTTCTAACGAACGTTCGCCGTAGAGCGACATTGTTGATCGCATATCGCAACCCGATTCCGACGGCGCTGCTAAAGCGCTCCGGAGGCAAAGTATCCGCCGCCGCCTTGGGTTCGCGCCATCCAAAGAGTACGCCGATAACGCCAAAATTGCTGACGGCATTAATCACGAACGGGGCTGCGATTCCGAGTGGTCCGATGATCGCGCCCGCTAAGGCGGGTCCGATCGCTCGACTTAGGTTGAAGCCGACGCTGTTCGCCGATATAGCACTGGGAAGCTCCTCTTTGGGTACGAGACTAGGAACGACCGCCTGCCATGCCGGCGAGGTAAGTGCTCCCAAAACACTGATGAGGAACATAAACCAAAGGAGCGAAGCCGGCGTGACCCAATTCAACCACACGACCGCAGCGAAGATTGCGGAAAGTAAGGCGGTCGCACTTTCTCCCCAGATCAGCAGCTTGCGCTTGTCGACAACGTCGGAAAGCGTGCCGGCTACGAGCGCCAGAAGAAACAACGGTGCGCTGCTCGCTACTTGAACCAGCGAAACGACGAATGCATCTTTGGTCAGTCCCGTCATGAGCCAGCCCGCGGCTGCACCGTACATCCAGCTGCCGATGTTTGACACGATGGTGGCGATCCAGAGGATCGCAAACGTGCGAAATCGGAACGCCGCCAGCAGCGATATTCCCGGAGCACGGTCAACCTTGCGCGCCTGGTCGGTCACTCTAACTCTCCACGGGCTCGTGTCCGGCAGCGGCTTCCGCGACGACCAGGGCTGCTCCCTTGGCCCGTGCAATCTCCCAACGATGCCGGCCTATGTGATCGTCAACGTCAAGACGAGCGATCCCGAAAAATACGAAGATTATAAGAAAATGGCGCAGGAGACCGTCGCGAAGTTCGGCGGTCGCTACCTCGTGCGGGGTGGCGAGATGAACGTGCTCGAGGGATCCTGGAACCCGACGCGCATCGTCGTGCTCGAGTTTGATTCGTACGAACGCGCAAATGCATGGTGGCATTCGCAGGAGTACGCACCGGCGAAGGAACTCCGGCAGCGCTTGAGCACGACCGATCTCCTCATCGTCGACGGATTCGAGCAAGGCTCCTAGTTTAATTGCGTAACGCCGGCGTCGCGGCGATCACGCGCTTCCCGATCAGGCTTCCGCTGATCCCGCCTTTCCGTGTCCAAGTTCCTTGGAAGTGCATGCCGCTCGACGAAAATTTAAGGCCGACGACTCCGGTGCCGCGCGTGTCCCTCCAGGTGCCGCTCAGCGATGAGGATCCTCGCGCAAGCGTGCCTTGCAGGCGCCCATCCTTGAAGCTGCCGGTAATCGTCTGTCCCTGTTGCTCGAGCTGCAGAACGTTGCCGGAAAATGCCCCGCCGCTGGACGCGATCTCCCAGAGACCGTTGACGTGGAGCTGTGCGGTGTCAACAACGCTTCCGCTGATCTGTCCGGCAGCCTCCGCGCCGGGCGCCAGGCCCCACGTCCCCGCAAAGCTCTTACCGTCATCGGCAAACTGGAGTTTGATCCAGCCGCTCCCGTTGGGTTCCTTCCAACTGCCGGTCAGCGCGTTCGTGTCGGAGTCGATCGTACCGTCGAGCTGAGTCCCGGGACCCAAATTGCCGACGACATCTAATCCTAACTGGTGAAGGCTGATTCGGCGCGCCGTCAAGTCCGTGCCGCCGGTAACGTTTACATAGTAGAGACCAGATACGTTCGGGTAGGCGAAGCGAACCGCTTGAAAATGTCCGCTCGGCTTACTGCCGGGACGTCCCCACTGGCCGGAAAAACCTTTTCCGCCGGATGAAAAGACGATCGTCATCCAACCAGTGCCGCGCGAGTCGCTCCAGTTCGCGTCGACCTTCAGCGTGCCTGGCTGGAACTTCCCTTCGAAATGTCCGTTTTGGCCATAGGTGCCGGCGACCGCCGGCCCATCCTGTCGCACTTTGACCTGACCGTTCGCGAACGCCTCACCGCTGGAAGTCATGCTCCAGTTGCCGTTCACATCGATCGCGTTCTGCGCAAAAGCGCCGGTACGCTGAGAGAGCACGAGAATGCTAATACCGAGAAGAGCAACAAACCGCTTGGTCATGATTCAACCTCCGAAGCCGCAGGCTCAGACCGACATTGTTCCCCACTCCCGGGGACTTATACCGGCGTCCGTGCCGATGACGCGACCAGCGCGGCTACCTGTGCGGCGGCGTGCTCGATCTCCGCATCGGTTCCGTTGGCAAAACCCAAGAGAAACCCGCGGCAATCGCGCCGCTTTTACGCAGAGCTGCGAAAGCGCAACGAGCCATCGTCCACCCGGCAGTAACGCCAGGCGCGCATCGTCAAAGCTTCGATCGCCGCGCACGCGGCAATGGCGAGATGTATGCTCCAGTCGTTCTCGGCGGACAACGGCAAGACGTGGGAGCCCAATGCGATGGCCTTCTTTACGAACTCGAATCGCTGTAACGAAGCTGCATCGTGCGTCCAGGGGGCGCGCCGCCTGCTCGCGAACGTCCCGTCATCGTCGAAAAAGGGGAAGAGTTCGCCCGCCATCAAACCGCTCGTGTTTTTCTTTATGTCGTTTGCCGAGCGCTACGTTGCACCGGGTTTGACGACGCATTTGCGCCGCCGGCGCGCGGGTTTCATATCAGCAACCGTTTTTGGGAGGTAGCTTTTTGAATGAAACGCACGGCTTTTCGTGCGATCCTGCCGGGCGCCGCATTCATGTTTACGATGCATTCGGTCGCTCAGGCGCACGTCGTTTGCGGAGACCGCGTGTTTCCCACCACGCTGACGATGGACGATCCGGGAGTGAGCGACGAGTTTTCACTGCCGACCATCGCGCTAACACCGACGCCGTCGGGTGAAAGCAATAGCTTTGGATACGAATGGGACAAGACCATTACCGAGGATCTAGGCTTCGCCGTCAATGGTGACTATGTCAGCCAACACGGCGCAACCCAGAGCTTAAACGGATGGGACAACATCACGGTCACGCTCAAAGATCAGCACCCCTGCATCAAGCGCCATCCGCATCAGGAATTGGTCTGGTCGGTCGGCGTGATCCGCCTAATACCGGGAACCGGTGCGGCGCAGCTGCGCGACGCGGGTGTAATCGCGAGTGTCGGAAGTACCGCGCCGACGTTCTACTTCGGAAAAGGTATGGGCGATTTGCCGGCCCCGTACTTACGTCCGATTGCGATCACCGGGGAAGTGAGCCGCGAATTGTCCGATACGCCGAGCGCGAGCCCGAGTGCGTGGAACTACGCGGTGTCGTTGCAATATTCGATTCCTTACCTGCAGCAGAACGTAAAGGCGATGCACGTGTCGCAGTTCGTGGCGCGGATGACGCCGCTCGTCGAGTTCGCTTTGACCAGCCCGGACTTCGGTACGCCAACCGGGACGATCGCGCCCGGCGTACTCTACGACGCGAATACTTGGCAGTTGGGCGCCGAGGCGCTCGTCCCGGCAACCGGAGCTACGCGGCAAGCGCAAGGCGTCGGTTTCATCATTCAGTTTCACATGTTTCTCGACGCGTTCTATAAAAGCTGGTTTGGCAAACCTATGATTAACAAGAATCTTTGGGAATAATGACTGCACGTCTCATCGCGGCGGCCTTCGTGCTCGCCGGACTCCTTATCGCACCCGCAGCGGTTCGGGCG
>JABCZE010000069.1 GCA_013289785.1 Vulcanimicrobiota bacterium
GGAGTCGTTCGAGGTCCAGACGCCCGGCGCCGGCCAAGCGATCGCGGACGCGGATGACGTACGTGCGTGGCTCGCGCGAAAGATCGTCGCGCAGCCGGACGCCCGGAAGGACGACGCCGATGTCGGCGGCCAGCGCCCGGCGCACCTCTCCAATGCGGTCGAGCAATGCGTCGGCGAGCGGCGGCGCCAGCAATTGCGCTAGGTCCGCGCCGATTTCGATCGCCACCGCGTCGACACCCACGAGGCCGAGCGCGAGCTCGGGACGGCGCATTGCGTTCCGCTTGACGCGCTCGCGCGCGTCGGCCGCTTCGCCGTCGGCGCGCCGGCGATTTCGCTGCGCGAGAGCGGCCAGGCCGAATGCGCTCGTACCCAACGCGAAAAAGAGTGGCCGGGGCAGTGCCGGTACGAGTGCCAGCGCGAGCAGCAAGCCACCCGCGCTGCGCAAAACGTCGGGCCGCGCAAAGAGCTGCGTCGCCAGGTCCGCACCCAGCGCTCCATCGGTTGCGACCCTCGTCACCATCATGCCCATCGCCGTCGATATTAGGAAGGCCGGCAGCGTGGTAACCAGCGCGTTGCCGATCGACAGCAAGGCGAAGGTCTGCACCGCGTCGAGCGGGGCGAGGCCGTGGTAGGCGATCCCCACGAGAACTCCGCCGGCGAGATTGAGGGCGACGATTAAGAGCGACGCAATCGCATCGCCTTTGACAAACTTTCCCGCACCATCCATCGCTCCGTAGAAATCCGCTTCTTGCTGCACGGCTTCGCGCTTGCGCCGCGCACCGTCGGCGTCCAAAGCGCCGGCGTGCACGTCGGCATCGATCGCCATCTGCTTCCCAGGCATCGCGTCGAGCGTAAAGCGAGCGGCCACTTCGGCAACGCGCTGCGAACCGCTCGCGATCACGACGAACTGAATGGTAACCAAGATCGCAAAGACGATGACGCCGACGACCAAGTTCCCACCAACGACGAACGCTCCGAAGGCTGGAATGATCGCGCCGACGGCACCCGGCGTTGCTCCGTTCGTAAGGATAAGCCGCGTCGCCGAAACGTCGAGCGAGAGCCGAAAGAGCGTCGCGATGAGGAGAGCCGGCGCGAAGGCCGAGAACTCGAGCGGGTCGTCAACCGTGACGGAAAGCAAGAGCACGAGCGCCGATCCGAAGACGTTGATGCCGAGCAAGAGATCGAGCAGCCACGGCGGCAACGGCACGATCAAGACCGCGACGATCGTCAGCAGCAATGCTGCAAAGATATAGACGGCGCGCTTATGCGAGGTCATCGCGCGATCTCCTCGGCGCGCATCAGCGCGGCGACTACCTCTGCGACGGCAACGTAATGCGCCGGGGCAATCGGCTCACCAGGCCGTCCATCGCGATAGAGCGCGCGCGCCAGCGCTGCGTCCCCCACGATCGGAACTCCGTGGATCGCCGCGAGCTCGCGGACGCGCGCGGCCGCCTCGTCTCGGGCTCGTACGAGCACCTCGGGAACGGGAATGCGCGGCGGTCGATACGCCAAAGCCACCGCCACGTGCGTCGGGTTCACGACGACGAATGCCGCCTCTTTGACCCGCACCAGAGCGCCCCGCAGCAAGGCGCGGTGCAGCGACCGCCGCCGGCCTCTCGCCAGCGCGTCACCCTCTTCTTCCTTTACCTCACGTTTGCGCTCTTCGAAGCTCATGCGCAGCTTTCGCAGCCACGACGTGCGCGCTGCGCCGAACTCCGCCAGCGAAAAGATTAACCCGACCGCACCGCCCGCGAAGGCTACGCGCTGTGCCGCGGACCACACTTCGTCAACGGTCTGCGGGAGATCCGGCGAACGGATCATCGCCGCGGCGGCGGCCGTTAGCACCGGTGTCATTGCCAGCGCAGCGCTGAGAAATGCGAACGCCGCGCGCAGGGAATGGCTCACCGTCTCGCGCGAAAGAATTCGTCGCATGCCCTCTATCGGGTTCAGCCGCTCGATCTTCGCGGTTATCGGCACCAGCGCGAGACCGCCGCTTTGAGCAACGCAGGCGATCGTTCCCGCGATCGACGCGGCGCCGATTGGAACGAGCGCGACGGCCAGCACGAGCGCGCTCGATGGGGCCGGCGCGAACGATTGCGAGCGGACGATCGCGTCTGCCGCGACGGATCCGAAGCGCGCCGCGCTCGCGACGATCGCCAAACCTGCCGCTGCAAAGGAAACGTTCGCCGCAAGCTCGCTCGCGCGCGCAACGTTGCCTTCGCGCTTCGCCTTTGCGATGCGACGGGGCGTCGCTTCGAAGGTCTTCTCTGCGCCGTCGCTCACTTCACCGTGCCGGGAATTCCGAGCATCGGCGGCGGTACGCGGCCGGCGGCAAGCGGCACGACGATCGCGGTTGCGATCAACGCGGCGGCGAACGCCAGCGGAAAGGCGAGCGTAAACGTTCCGAAGCGTGGAATGACGCGAGAGAGCGTGCCGAGCGCGATTTGGACGACGAAGGCCAGACCCAGCGCCGGCGCGGCGACCTGGAGCGCCACCACGAGAAAGTTTTCGGCAAAGACGGCTGTATACGAGGCCCACGCGCCGGCGTGAAGCGGCGATAGCAGCGGTATGCGCGCGAAGCTCTGCGCGAAGCCCAGCAGCGTCAAACGGTACGCACCGGTAAGAAAGAAGGCGCCGGTGAACGCCAGCGACCAGACGCGCCCGAACCCGCTCGGCGCTACCAGCACGACGCTGGGCGCGATGGCTTTAACGCCGACATAATCGTCGACGATCCGGCCCCCGGTGTAAGCGCCGTCGTAGACCAACGAGGCCGTCATTCCGATCGCGCTTCCCAGCAAGAACTCGACGAGCAACGCGGCGACGAAGGCGCCGCCGGTGACGCGAGGTTGCGCGCCGCCAAGACTCGGCGCGATAAGCATTGCTAAGACGAGGGCAAACCCGCCGCGGACCGACGCGGGAACGCTTGGATGGGAAAAGCCCGGAGCTCGGAAGACAAAGCCGGCGCAGCGTGCCAGAACGAACAGACCCACTACCATACCGCGCTGAGCGACGGGATGGCGGCGAGCGCTCGATCGAAGAGCGTCACGAGCAACTGCATCCCGGCACCGCCGAAAACCGCTACGGTAAAGCCGACCGCGAGGATCTTCGGTAAGAGCGTCAGCGTCTGCTCCTGCACTTGCGTCGCCGCCTGCACGACCGCAACGGCAGTTCCGACCAGTGCTGCGACGGCCAGCATCGGCAACGCAATGACGGCCGTGGTAAGCAGAGCATCGTGCAGCAGTCCGTCCAGAGCCTCCACCCGTTCACGCTACACGGAGGCCGTTACGGCCGTTTTACGGCGTTGTTATGCTCCTGGAAGCGTGGAGTGCGGGGCGCCACGCGCTGGCCGCCAGAAGCGACGAGACGATAGCGCGCGTTGCCGGCGAACGGTTGAGCGTATAGAAGTGCAGCCCCGGCACGCCGCTCTGCAGCAACCCGAGCGCCTGCATCGATGCGTACGCTACTCCCAAGTCTTCGACCGCCTTGACGTCACCTTTGCGCGCTTCCATCTCGACGTGCAGCTTCGGGGGGATGCTGGCACCGCAGAGCGCCACAAACCGCTGTATTTGGCTGAAGTTTGTGATCGGCATCAATCCAGGAAGGATTGGCAGGGTGATGCCGGCCTCGCGGACTCGGCGCTCGAATGCGAAAAACAGCGCGTTGTCAAAGAAGAGTTGCGAGACCAAAAAATCGGCGCCGGCTTCCGCCTTTAGCTTGAGCGCCGCCAGATCTGCATCGAGCGTCGTCGCCTCCGGATGTTTCTCCGGGTAGCACGCAGCCCCGATGCAGAAGTCGTAGTTGCGCCGCAACATGGCAATGAGCTCGTTGGCATGTTCGAAACCTCCCGCGGCTGGGACGAACGGCGAGCCCGGCGCAGGATCCCCGCGCAACGCCAAAACGTTCTCGATGCCGGCTCGTGCCAGCTCCTCGAGCAGCGCCCGCAGTTCGGCGCGGCTGGCGCCGATGCAGGTGACGTGCGCGACCACCGTCAGCCCGATATCGCGCTGAATCTGCTTCGCGAGCGCGACGGTTCTGGCGCGCGTCGAACCGCCGGCGCCGTAGGTAATCGACACAAAAGCGGGCCGCAATGGCGCAAGCGCCTCAATTGCCGCCACGAGCTGCCGCGAACCGGCATCGTCTTTGGGTGGGAAAAACTCGAACGAAAAGAACGGCCGCTGATTCGCGAGCGCGTCACTGATGCGCATCTAGCCACTTCCTTATCGAAAGCTGCCCGCGACGCCTCCGCACAGCAGCGCCCAGCCATCGACCATGACGAAGAGCAGCAGCTTGACCGGCAGCGAGACGACGGGCGGGCTGAGCATCATCATTCCCAAACCCATCAACATGGCGGCCACCGCCAAATCGATCGCCACGAAGGGAAGGTAGAGCGCAAAGCCGATCGCAAACGCGCTGCGAAGCTCGCCTACGACGAAGGCCGGAACCAGAACCGTGATCGGTGCTTGCCGCTCGGGCTCGGGCGCGCGGTGGGCGACTCGCTCGAAGAGCGCGACGTCCGCCGCCCGCGTCTGTCGCAGCATGAACGATCGGAGCGGTCCCATCGTACGCGTCAGCGCTTGTGACGGCGAAAGCCGTCCTTGGGAATACGGATCGAGCGCATCGCGGCCGATTTGCTGCGCGGTGGGCGCCATCACGACCAACGTCAGGACCAGCGCCAAACCCGTGAGGACCGCATTGGGCGGCAGCGCCGAGGCACCGATCGCCGAGCGCACCAGCGAGAGCACGACGACGATGCGAACGAAGGAGGTGCACATCACCAGCACGAGCGGCACCAGCGAGAGCATCGTCAGACTGACGAGCAGGTCCAGTGGCTGCGCACCATGCCGGCTCGCGGAGCCCAAGAACGCCTCCAGGTTCACGGCGAAGATTGAAGTGTGAGAAGCTCGGTTATTCGCAAACCAAAGCTCTCGTCGACGGAGACGATCTCGCCGCGCGCGATGGGCCTGTTATTCACGAGCAGTTCGACGGGCGCGTTCGCCGCCCGGTCCAGCTCCACGACCGAGCCAGTGCCCAGCTTAAGAATTTCGGCGACCGACATTTTGCAGCTGCCGAGTTCGACCGTTAGGTGCAACGGCACGTGCATCAATAAGCCGAGATTATCGGCTTGTGCAGCCTTCCCCGGGTCCGCCGAAGCCGGGTTCACGTCTCCCCGCCAACAGCTTCGACGTGCAACGCATAGTGGCCATTTCTCACGCCGCACGCTCCGTGTGCCAAGCTCCGCCCGTGCGCGCGCAGCGCACATCGCTGCAAGTCGTGCGAGCGAAACGTCAGAATCGACCCGGGACGCAGCCCGGCTACGGCGCGGCTCGGAATCCGCCCGAGGTCGAGCGTTGCACGAGCAGTTAGCGAGACTGCCGCTAAGTGACCAATCTCGACGCAGCCCCGCGGCTCGGGCGACGGATCGCGAGAGAGAGCGATTCCGATGCGGACCGCAATCGGCTCCTCGATGAGAAGCTCGAAATAGGTTGCGTAGCCCTCGATCGCGCCGACCCGCTCGACGCTCCGGTTTTCCCGCGTTCCGCAAACCGATCCGAGGTGCGCGGCAATTGCGTGGACCGTTCGATCCAAAACATCACGTTCGATCGGCGAAAGCTCGCGTTCGCGGTGGACGATCCCTTCGCCGAAGAGCGCCGCAACCAATGAGAGTGCGTCGGCGGAGCGGAGAACGATCGCCGCATCGGCGATGCTACCTCGCACGCGATAGAGAACCGCGCCATCCAGGATCGTAGGCCACGCCAGCAGCGGCGGAATGGACGGCTCGAAGAGCCGCATCTCAACGGGTGAACTCAAGATTGACGTAAGCGTCTCGCGAACGCCGTTAGCGACCACGCAGGCGGCGCTGGGCGGCAGAGCCGATCGCGGCCCGAATACCGGTTTGATGATGCGTTTGCTCACTTCACAAGGTCCATTGCCGTCTTGCCGAGATGCGCTTTTGCCTGCTCGGCCGCCCGCAGCGCGTCGAACGCAATGTAGGCATCTTTGAGCCTGGCGAGGCTCTCGTCGAGGTCGATGCGGCTTCGCTCGCGCTGCATCGGCCGCAGCGCCGGAAAGTTTACGTCGCCCGGGATTCCCAGTTGAGGCTGCACCCCTGCCGGCGGAATGCTGCGGCTGCCGTCCGCAGTTGCAAGGCGAGTGCCGGCTGGAAAACGCGCCAGCGCAACGCGGCCGGCGACGACGCGCTGCGTCTTTCGCAATCCGCTGCGCGGATCGACGGTGACGCGCTCGTAGACGAAGCTCCCATCGCGTTCGATGTGGGGATCGTTCGCTCGTCCGAGCGCTTCGTCAACCGCATCGATTCTCAAATCCGAAAGGTCGCTCCCGGCAGACGCAAAGCCGCGGACCGGCTCTCCCTCGTCGTCGAGCAGCCGGCCATAGCGAAGCACAAACGATCCGTCGCGAGTGTAACCAACCTCGCCGCGTTGGTTGTGCGTAACGAAATAAAGGTCGTCGGCTGCGCTGACGGCGAGCGGGTCGAGGGTGAAGTCCGAGGCGGGTCGCGCCGTTGCGACGTCGTTGTATCGTGCGACGGAGCCCGGCGTAAACGCGCGGCGAACGTCGTCGGCACGCTCGCTGATGCGATCGAGCGCGGCACTGAGGGCCGGATTTAAGAACATCGTTCGCCTCGCATTTCGAGATCGAGGACGAATCCGCGCGCCGCCAACGCAAATCGGGCGTGCGCTAGAGCTCGCGCGACGACGGCTCGCATCTGCGGGCGGCAGAGCGCGACCAGGGTCGCGACATTTCCATTGGTCTGGAGGATCACGTGGACTCGAGCCTCGCCGCGGCCCATCGAAAACGTCGCACGTTTGATCTGCGAGGTCGAATGCCCGAAGCGGCGTTCAATTCGCAGGCTCAGGGGCACCGCGTCGCGATCCGCCGGTATTCGAGGCTGGCTCGGCTGCGCCGTTATCTTCGACGCCTTGCTTTGCCCGGAGTGCGCAACGCGCGTTACGGCGGCTCGTGGCGAGGGCGACTGGGAATCGCGCTTCCCCGTCGCCTCGCTCGGCATAGCAATCGTGCAAGGGCCGCACTCGCGCGACGAAACGAGGCTTCGATCCGGACGAGCCAGGTGAAGGGCCGAGTACCACGCCTGCGAGAGCGCGCGACGGTCGATCGCCGCGAGCGGAGCTGCCAGAATGCTCACTTCGAGCTGCTGCATCATCATTGCAAGATGGTGCCACCGGCCTGTGATCCCGCATTGGTCGCGAGGTTGCCGACTTGAGAACGCCGGGCATAGCTCACCATGACGTTTCGTACGTAGCTTTTCGTCTCTTCATAGGGCGGGACGCCGCCGTATCGCCGCACCGCCTCCGGTCCCGCGTTGTATGCCGCAACGGCGAGTTCGACGTTACCGAAACGGTCCAGCAGACTTCGCAGATAGCGCGTTCCTCCGGCGACGTTCTGCGCCGCATCGTATGAGTCCGTAACGCCGAGACCGGCAGCCGTCTGTGGCATGAGCTGCATCAGGCCGCGCGCGCCGGCGCCGGAGATCGCATTTGAATCGAACGCAGATTCCCGTTCGATGATCGCTTCGATCAATGCGGGATCGACGCCATACT
>JABCZE010000070.1 GCA_013289785.1 Vulcanimicrobiota bacterium
CGTAACCGAGCGCGACGGGTTCACGGGGAACCTCTTTTGGCAGGCCAACTATAACGGGTTTACGACGCCGGTCTATGGTGACTACGCCAAGTTTCTTGCCTCATACTCCGTTTTGAGAAACGAAGGTGCGACGGAGCTTCCGGCGACGTACCGCGGCATCAAGACGATGGACGGCAAGCAGGCCGGCGTCGTGCGCGTGACGCTGAAGAATGCCGACCCGATCGACATCTACGTCGATCCGGCGACGGGGGCTTACGTCGCGGCGACGGTCGATCCGGACGGCAACTACGAAACGACCTACCACATCCGGTCCTATCAGGACGTCCTGCCGGGCAAGAAGATGGCGTCGTCGTTTACGGTCGACGACGACAAGTCGGTAACGACGTTCACGAAGTTCGAGCCGAACGTCTCCGTAACGGCGCAAGACCTTCATCCCCCGGCGCCGCTCGCGTCGTGGACGTTCGGCGACGCGACGGCGTTCCCGTTCACCATGACGCACGACCGGATGCTCGTCGACGCGACGATCAACGGCGTGAAGGGCCGGTTTCTTCTAGACACCGGTGCCGACGCTATCGTTCTCGACGACGCTTTCGCCGACCGCGCGCACGTCGAAGTGCTCAACAGCTCGGACCAAGCCTACATGATCTCCGGCGAAGTCAAGACGCGCCTTCGTAAAATACAAACGGTCACGCTTGGTAATTCGACGTTGCACGACGTCGTCGCATTCTCTCAGACCGTTCGCCCTTCGGAGTACGGAACCGATCCCCGCGACCAGTTTGACGGCTTCATCGGGTTCGATCTCTTCGCCGGCTCGGTCGTCAAACTCAACGTTTACGATGCAACGATGGCCATTCTCGATCCGAACACGGACCTTTCGTCCGAAAAAGGGCTCCCGATCATCGCGGATCTCTCGCAAGGGACCCCGATCGTTCCGATGACCCTCAATAATTCGATGCCGGTAAACGCCATGCTCGATACCGGCAGCCCCGGACTCATCTTCTTTGGACCGGACTTGGTTACAAAGTATCATTTCAAGATTTTCGCCGGCTGCACGAACATCAACACGCTTTCGATCGGGCCGATCGTCTACGCCGGCGAATCCGCCTGCCAGTACGGACTATCGGAAAATTATATGTTGATCGGATTCGACTTCCTCAGGCACTTCGACTTCGTCTTCGATTATCCCCACGGCCGCATGTACATGCGGCCAAATAAGAACTAGTCTACGTTGTTGGGTGAAAGACGCGAAGCGACTTCTCGATAAAGATGGCGCATCGCCTCGTTGAGCAGCGCAGAGATCCGGAACAGCCCGTCGCCCGAGATACGCAGCGCCATCCAGGGCGTTCCTTGATGCCGTTGAACCAACAGATACGTTTGGTTACCCACGGCATAGATTCCAAATTGGTCCGATTCCGCGATCTGCTCTAGGCCATCGAGGGTCGATTGATCGACCCGTTCGTCGAAATACATAGCTACGGCGACATGGCAATCGGCGCACAGGCCACGTACTTTGTCGTATCGGCGCTGCTTTCATGGACGTCGATGACGTATTGTCCCTTAAGCAGGTCGCCGAGGGTGATGCCGGATATCGTCGTCGTGCTGCTCCCGTGTACGATATTGGTCAGAGCATATTTGGGTGCCGGGTCCGGGTTTGCGCAGGTGCCGGCGTGAATGTGGATGGGTTGTGAGCCGTTTTGACCGCCGGCCATCGTCACGACGACGGTGACTCCGCCGGGGATCTGCTGCAGTGTTACGGTACCGGTCTCACCGGGCCGGTTCTGAGCGTACAGTTTTAACTGCAGGGCGGCCGGAGCGGCATTAGCCGCCGTACAAGCGATTGTGCCGATTGCGGCTGCGGCGATTGTCGTGCGCAGAATATGCATGGTTCATCTTTTCTATTGGCAGATTTGGTGATTGAGGATCCGGCAGCTCGCGCAGCGCGGTTACGGCCGCGTCGTCGTGCCCGCGACAGTTTTGAAAGACGTGCTCCGCAATGGCTGTCGCCAAATCCGGCGCGGGCACATCGTACAGCGCTCGGCACGCCTCAACGAGATCGCGTTCGCCGCGCAGAAGGTCGCGCTCGTGTTCGATGACGCCGTCGGTGTATAAGACGATCAGCGCGCCGGCCGGAAGTGCGACAACGTAATCCGCCGCGCGGTGCTTCGGGAAAACGCCCAGCGGCAAATCGCCAACGGTAGGCGCTAGGAATCCATGGAGGCTTGGAGTCATCATGAGCGGCGCGGGGTGGCCCGCGTTCGCGAACGTAAACGTGCGAAGCCGCCAGTTCAAGACGGCAACGATGGCGGTGACGATAAGGTCGCGTCTTCGCGAGTACGCTACGGCGTTCGCGACGGACAGTACTTCCGATGGATGCGGGTTTTTCTGGATACTCGATAGGACCGCCGCGCGCACGATTTCCATCGTTTCGGCGGCGGACTCACCGTGACCCGATACGTCGCCGATCGTCAAGGCGATCGCGTCTTCCGAGAGTGCGAGCGCGTCGCACCAGTCGCCGCCATAGCGCGCGTTGCCGGCAGGGGAGTTCAAAAGACTCACATTCCACGGGAGAGAGTCTGGCGCAGCGTGGCCGCTAAGCTGCAAAACGTGGATCCGTATAGCAGCCGGTAGCAAGCGCGTGCCGCAAGCCGGCCGTAAGTTGTGATTCGGTCGATTCTTTGGAAAGCACGCCGGTGGCGCCGGCGAGGTGGCATGCGCGACTCCAAGAAGATCCTACGCCCGCGGTGTAGACGACGATGACGCACTCGGGCAGAACGAAGCGAAGCTGACGCAGCGCCTCGAGCGAGTCGACTTTTAAGTGGTCGATGTCGGCAACGAGAACGTCGGGAGCGAGCCTCCCTAAAGCGGCTACGTCGAGGGCCGCGAGGAGGGTGTAGCCCGACTCGCCGGCGCCTTTGAGTGCGCGGCCGAGCAGCGGGGTGTCCTTGGGGTCGACGGCGGCCAGGCAACATACGCGGGCCATATAATATTACGCTTTCAGGGCGACCGGCTTAGAGCCGAACCGCAAGAAGGGCGGCATTCTTTTCCTCGAAACCGAAGTAACCGGTCGAATCGGAGAACAAGCATCTCCGAGCGTAGCATGGCCTCTAGAAAGCAACTATCCTGAAAAAGCGCGATATCGCCGATTTGCTGCCGGAGTCCGATCCGGCGCATCCGATTATTATGGCGATCCTTCGCGTCGTACCGGCTTCGCGCTGGGCGTTTGCGCGCCTGAGCTCCGACGGAGAGCTGGCGGGCCTTCTTCTCGACTCGAAGGAAAGCGAGGGCGAACTCTCGCGACTCAAGAACGAGTTCGAGCGGCAGCGCGTAAAGGCCAAAACCGGCGCGCGAATCGCAGCTACGCTCGGCCCGCTCGGCGATTTCGAAAGCGGCATCACCCTGCTATTTGCCGATGCCCGTGCCAGTTTCGGTATCTTGACGCTCCTGCGCACGAGCGAGTTGGGACCGTTTACCTCAAGCGAAATCAGTGTCTTAGCGTTGTCCCTCGACGCCACGTCCGAACGCCTCTCGGCGCTGCGCCTCAACCCGTCTGATGCTGCGGGATACGCTTCTTCCGATGCTGACGAGCCAACCGGCGATTCGCAAACCACCGGCGAATCGTTTTACGTGCTGGACAAAGAGTTGCAGATCGTGCTGGCCTGGTCGGCCGACGACCAACGACGCGTCGCGTTAACGGGGCTGCGCACCAGGATCGCGGACCGCCTGCCGGCCGTACTCGAAGAAACCGTTCGCGACCTGGTCGCGGGCTGGCGCAGTGACGCGGCGACGCAGGAGGCGGGCATCGCCCATCCGGTTCCGTTTTTAGTGGTGCGGACTCGGCCCATGTCGGGACCGGCCGGGCTCTTTATCGGGGTGCGGATCGATCGCTTTCAGCCGCCGCACTCGCTGACCGGACCCGCGGCACGCTTCCATATCTCGCCGCGCGAACTGCAGGTGCTGGCGCTGCTGCTCGACGGCGCGAAACTCGACGAGATCGGCCGAAAGCTGCACATCACCACCTCGACCATTCAGGACCACATCAAGAGCATGGTGGATAAAACCGGGAGCCGGAACCGAAGCGAGTTGATCGCGCGGGTGCTGGGGTGGGAAAATACGTCGGAGGACCGGCCGGCCTAAAGAATCGCGCTTTCCACTATCCCGCCCGGCTCTTCATCCACGCTATAATCAAGGCTCCATTTGCTCCAAAACATGAAAGCTCCGACCTTTGCGAACCGCCCACATGGTTTTTTCCGGCGAGTCCGACGTCACGTCCAAGGACCGGTTCTATCGCCATCTTAAAGGCTTCGGATTACTAGGAATTCACCTGGGGGCGGTTGCGGCATTCTGGCCGGCCTTCTTTCAGTGGCCCGCTCTGGCAGCCGCCGCGGTCGTATTCTATACTACCGTGGCGTTGGGAATTTCGCTGTGCTTCCATCGTACGCTCACGCACCGCAGCCTGCGCCTTTTCAAACCATTTGAATACTTGCTGGCGATTTTCGGAACGCTCGCGCTGCAAGGCGATCCAATTCGATGGGTAGCGGTGCACCGCAAGCACCACGCGCATGCCGACCACGAGGGCGACCCGCACAGCATTCAACCCGGTTTTACCTGGGCGCACGTGGCGTGGCTCTACCGGAACAACATCGCGCTGCCCTCGGACGAAGAGATGCTGCACTTCGCACCCGACCTCTACGCCCAGCCATTCTATCGCGCACTGCAATACTTCAATATTCCGCTTCAGGTGGCGCTAGGGCTCGGGCTCTTTGCGCTCGGCGGATGGTCGTGGGTGGTCTGGGGGATTTTCGTCAGGCTCGTGATCAGCTATCATTCGACGTGGCTGGTCAACAGCGCGTCGCATACCCTGGGCTATCGGACCTACGAGACTACCGATCGGTCGACGAACTGTTGGTGGGTGGCTCTTATTTCGTGGGGCGAAGGCTGGCATAACAACCATCACGCCTTTCCGTTCTCGGCCCGGCACGGACTGCGCTGGTTTGAGATCGACATGACGTGGTGGCACGTGCAGTTGCTCAAATTTCTGCATCTAGCAGACCGAATTAGAATTCCGAGCAAGGCCATGCAAAAGCGCTTCCGCGTAACCTGAGACGACATTGCAACTTCTAGCGCCTTTTTGACGGTCTCAACAAAGTTATGGTCGATATCTTGCCGGTCGCCGCTCTCGCGATTACGGGTTCCGTCAAAGGGCCGCAAAGCTCGGAGCACTCCGAGCCGGTCTTCGGAGGCTATGCGAACGCGCGCGGCGAGATCGTTTTGTTTGCCAAAGACCTCGCCTATCACGTCAACTTCAAAAACCAGATTTTGAAAGAACGGCCGCCGCTTAACGCCGGCGCGCAGGCGCGCTACGATGCAGCGCAAGCCGGCGAGGATTTTGAATACGGCACCAAGACCTTTCTCCGCCTGAGCCGCCAGGCAATCTCCGATATATGTGAGGCCGGCCACTTTAGGGTCGGATCGAGATACTAAGCGAAGACCTGCGCAACGCGTAATTTTACGCGGCGCTTCTAGACCGCCGCTTCCGGCGGAGTTTGGTTTTATGGAAAAACGACAATTCAAGTCTGCGCTTATTGCGGGGCTTCTAACTGCTTTGGTGACCGCGTGCAGCGCGGGCAACTCGACGCCGGCAGCGCCCGGCCTCGGTTCTACGTCTACGATCGTACCGGCGACGGCGTCGGTAGATCTGCGGAGCGCAGCTCGCTTCGCAGTGCTGGCGGGCTCTACCGTAACGAACACCGGGCCTAGCAAGATCGTGGGTGACGTGGGGATCGCTCCGGGAAGCGCGATGACCGGTTTTCCGCCGGGAGTGATCCAGGGACACGTACACATCGATGATGGCATAGCGCGGCAAGCCAAGCTGGATTTGACGACGGCATATAACGACGCGATGGGCCGGACGCTCAACCCGATTAAAGTTGCCGGCAATATTGGTGGTCAGACGCTTTACCCGGGTCTCTACAAGTCGACTTCCGCGCTCTCCATATCGTCGGGAGATCTGACGCTCGATGCTCGCGGCCATCCCCACGCGGTATTCATTTTCCAAATCGCGTCCAAGTTCACGATGACGACGGGTCGCAGCGTCATCCTGAGCAACGGCGCACAGGCGCGCAACGTGTTTTGGGCGACCGGCAGCTCGGCGACGTTCGGGACGGGTTGTTCCTTTTACGGTAACCTGCTCGCGCACCAGTCGATAAGTATGGCAACCGGCACGGTTATGGTCGGCAGAGCGCTTGCGCGAGTGGCAGCGGTAACGTTGCAAAAGAACACTATAGTGAAGCCTGGCCGCTAAACACGGAACCTACGCCATCTTGGAGATATTGGTTATGGAAAGACAACTATTGAAGCCCGTGGTTCTCGCCTGGCTTTTAACTGCTATGGTGCCCGCGTGCAGTGCAGGCAACTCTACCCCAGCGTCGTCCGGCGCCGGTTCAGGGTCTACGATCGTGCCGGCAACGGCATTTGTAGATCTCCGGAGGGCTGCTCCCTTCGCAATCCTCGCGGGTTCTACACTGACGAACACCGGACATACCAAGGTCGCTGGTGACGTGGGAGTCTCTCCGGGAACTGCAATGCGGGGTTTTCCGCCTGGAGTGGTCCACGGGCACGTGTACGTCGGCGATCGCGTCGCGCGGCGAGCCGAGTTCGATTTGACGAAGGCCTATGACGACGCCATGGGCCGGACACTCAACCCCATTAAGGTCGCCGGCAATATCGGCGGCCAGACGCTTTACCCGGGTCTCTACAAGTCGACTTCTTCGCTTGCAATATCGTCGGGAGATCTGACGCTCGATGCCCGTGGGCACTCGGAGGCGGTATTCCTATTCCAGATAGCGTCCACGTTTACGATGACGACGGGTCGCAACGTCATCTTGACCAATGGCGCACAGGCGCGCAACGTGTTTTGGGCGGTCGGCAGCTCGGCGACGTTCGGAACGGGTTGTTCCTTCTATGGTAATCTCATCGCGCACCAATCGATAAGCATTGCAACCGGCACGGTCATCTTTGGAAGAGCGCTTGCCCGAGTGGGAGCAGTAACGCTGCAAAAGAACACCATAGTGAAGCCCTGACCTCAGGAGAGACCGCGAATTGTGAAACGTTTATTGTCGCTTTTTGTCGCGCTAGCCGGCGCGGGTAGTGTTGCCGCGAGCGCTGCCACCGAGGCGCCGGCTATAGTGGCGTTCGACCAAGCGTTTGCCGGCATCTCTGACTACACGTGCATTCTGCACGTGCACGAAGCGAACGGAACGCAATCGCAGGACAGGGTCTACCAATATTCATTCATGAAGCAACATTACGTCAAGACGCTGATCCTCGATGGCGATGGTAAAGGTTCGGGCGGCGTATGGGTTGGCGGCGATCGGGTGAGCGGCCATCTGGGCGGCATTCTTTCAGGCATCCATCTGAAGATCGACTTGCACGATCCGCGTGCCGTCTCGCTGCGTGGCGTCACGATTCCCGAGGCTCTGATGCCGCGCGTCATCGACGATTATGGGACCATCCCGGGAAAGCT
>JABCZE010000071.1 GCA_013289785.1 Vulcanimicrobiota bacterium
GCCGGCCAACGGCGAGCGTCGATAAGCGCGACGTCGGGGTAGATTGCGTGCAAGTCGCCGATCCGGCGGCCCTCGCGTTGCACTCGGCGGACGGTCGCGACGAGACGATTTGGATTCCCGAACGCATATCCGTTAATCCAGGTCCCGACGGTTTGCATAAAGGCCTGGCCCGCCGCTTGCAGCTCGAAGCCCGGATCGCCCATGGCGCCAATCTTGGACGGGTCGAGAAGCACGCTGACTTGGCGCGCCCGATACTGCGCAGTGTAGAACCAGTAGACGGCGTCGTTCCGGTAGCCGAGGTCGTAGAGACGGATCGCCCCGACGTAGAGTTCCGGAAAACTAAGCCGCTGCCACTGTTTTTTCATCGCGCCGATCGTGGCGAGAACTCGTTTCGGATTATTCGATGCGAGTCCCGAACTAAAGCGGCCGACGTGGATCGCGGGACCTTTCGAAGCATAATAGGGCGTGACGTAGGCGTCGATGTGCGCCGGATCGATGCCGCTCTGCGCGGCGGCCTGAACGCCGGGCTGCGCCTTATTCGTGGAGCAAGCGCGGGCGTCGTCGTTTAGCTCGGTGTTGGTGTCGGGGTCGTCAGGCGACATCTTTATGAGTTGGTCGTCGGTATGCGCGCGCTCGAGGGTGGCTGCGACGCAGCCGCAGAGCGCTTCCGAAGCGCCGGCTTGCGCCGTGCACGACTTGATGAAGTTCGATTTGAACGACGAGCGGAATCCGCTATGAAATCCGCCCGCCGCGCTCTGCAACGCGTTGCAGCCAACCAAAGCGACGCCGATCATGGTGAGCGAAGCGGCGGCCTTGATGCCCATGTTGAGACGCACGTTGATGCCCTCTCGCGTAGTCGTTTAGCGTGCTAGGGAGTTGGGCCCGTCCAGCGTGGTGTTCGGCCCTTCGATCGTGCGAAGCGGCGTTGCGTTACCGTTGGCGTTGCGCGCAAACTCCTTGATGGTGTCGTTGCTAAACTCGGCGGCGTAGATATGGCCCTTGGAATCCGCCATGACGCCCGCTGGATAACTAGCCGACGTGATCCGCGCAACGGGCGCAACGTTGCCGGAGACGCCCTTGGCGAAGACTAGGATGCCCGAGGACTCGTCGGCGACCAGCAGCCGGCCACGATCGTCGAACGCGAGGGCGAATGGTCGAGAGAGGCCCGAAGAACCCCCGCTGATGACGCCGAGAGGCGTGGCATTGCCGCTGGCGCCGCTGGCGAAAATGACGATCGAGCCGGAGCCGTTCGCCACAAAGAGCTGGCCCTTGGCGTTCATGGCCACCCCGAGCGGCTCGCTGAGCTGCGTGTTGCTGCCGGCAATGGTGTTGATGGGTGAAACGTTCCCGGATGCGCCCGCCGCGTATTCGGTGACGTCCTCATTGGTGTAGCTACTCGCCCAGAGATGACCGGAGGCGTCGACCACGATACCCTCGGTCGGACCGAGGTTCGAGTTGGACCCGCCGATGACTCGGGCCGGCTTGACGTTGCCGTTCGCATGCGGGCCGAAGACGGCGACCGCAGTCCCGCCGTCGTTGGCTACGTAGATGTTCCCAGCGGTATCCATGGTCAGCGCGTCGGGCTGGGTCAGCGTCGTCTTCGACCCGGCGATCGTCGCGATCGGCGCGACGTTACCGTTCGCGGTCGATTCGAACGAGACAACGCTTCCGCCGTCGCGGTTTGCCGCAAACATGCGGAATCCGCCGTGCAATGGCGCAGCCTGGGGACTCGATTGGCCGGCGGCGCCGGGGACGAAAGGGCCGGTTGGGGTCTGCCCGGCGCAGCCGGCGAGACCCACGACGATCGCGAGGGCAGGAATGCCTCGGCGGCACAGGATGGACGTGGACATGATTGCTCCTCAAAAAAAGAAAGGGTTGAGTGACCAGATTTCATGGTAGCGGGGCCGGCGTACGGAAACGTTCACCCGGCCGGGGAGGCGGCCGCCGGGTTCGAGAAAGCAAGATCCGGAGGGCAAAGCCGTCGCTAAGGTAAGCGAGCTTACTGCACCGCCGGCCAAAACGCGCGGGCGTCTTGAGTTCCGGCTGTTCGGCCACCTGGAGGTCGCGCTTGACGGCGACCGCTTTACGCTGCCCACACCTCGCAAGTCCCTGCAGGTCCTTACCTATCTTTTACTTCACCGGGCGTCGGCGGTATCGCGCGAGTATCTCGCCTTTCTCCTATTTCCCGACGACGAAGAGGGAGCTTCGCGAGCAAAACTGCGCGCGACGCTCAGCGAGCTTCCGAAAATCTTGCCGAAGCCGCCGGAGCGGTATGTGACGATCGAGACCGACAAGGTCGCGTGGAACCCCGATGCGGATGTGTGGCTCGACATCGATGCTTTTGAAGCGGCGGCGGCCGATCGGAGCCGGCTCGGCGAAGCGATCGAACTCTATCGCGGCGACCTGTTGCCCGAGGTCTACGATGAGTGGCTCGACGTCATTCGCGAACGCCACCGCGACACGTACCTGCGTTGCCTTACGGAGTTCGCTTCAGAGGCGCGACGAAACGCGAACCTTGGGCTGGCGATCGAAACGGCGCGCAAGGTGCTGGCGATCGATCCCTGGCGCGAGGATATGGTGCGGCGTATCATCGCGATGCGGTACGAGAGCGGCGATCGTGCCGGCGCGCTGCGCGAATATGCGGCGTTCGCCAAACGCTTACGCGCGGAAATGGACGCGGAGCCGATGGCCGAAACCGTGGCCGTTGCCGAGCGAATTTCGCGCGGTCAAGCCGTCGCCGACGAAGGCGCTGCCGAGGAACGGTTGGCGACGGCGGGTGAATCGGCGGTGCTGCCGTTCGTCGGGCGTCGCGACGAGATGGAACGCTTGCTGGAAACTTGGAATCGCGTGGGGCGTGGCCGCGGTGCTTGCGCTTTCGTCAGTGGCGAGCCCGGCATCGGAAAGTCGCGGCTCGCATTGGAGTTCGCGCACGCCGTAGAAGATCGCGGCGGGCGCGTAATCGTCGGTACGACCAGCTCTCCCGAAGCGGTACCCTATGAAAGCGTCGTCGATGCGCTGCGCTCGGCGCTACCGCTGGTCGCCTCGCTACGGCCCAGCATGGCGCTGGCCTGCGTGGCGACGCTCTTACCCGAAATCTCGACGCGCGTGACGCTCCCCGCCGTTTCGCGGCTGGACGGCGAGAGCGAGCGCGTCCGGCTGCTCGAATCGCTGTTTCGCTGCATCGCGGATCTCGCTAAGCCGCGCCCGCTGCTGTTGATTCTCGAAGATTTGCACTGGGCGCAGCCCGCTTCAATCGAACTCCTGCAGTTTTTACTGCGGCGCATCAGCGGCGTGCCGGTGATGATCGTGGTGACGTATCGCGACGAGGAATCGCAGCGTCTGCATGCGTTTCATCGGCTGCGCCGCGAAGCTCGCGCAACCGCCGGCGCACAAAGTATATGGCTGAGCCGGCTTTCGGTCAGCGAGGCTGAAGAACTGCGGGTCGCGGTGCCCGACGTGCGCGATCGCCCCGCCGAGTCGCTGGTTGCCGCTTCGGGCGGCAATCCGCTCTTTCTGACGCAGCTCGTCGTAGACGTGCGCAACGGCGAGGCCGGCACGGAGCCTGCGTCGCTGCAAGCGGTTGTCGCGCGCAGCGTCGATCGACTCTCGGAACACGCGCGCACCGCTGCCGAGATCGCCGCCTGCATCGGCGATCGCTTCTCGCGCGACGCCGTGCGCGACGTTAGTGCGTGGGACGAAGCAGCGCTCACGGACTCGCTCGACGAGCTGCTCGACCGGCGAATCATCCGCGAAGCCAGCGGGCGGGGCTTTCTCGAGTACGCCTTCACGCACCATCTCGTGCAAGATGCGATCGCGCAGGGCGTCCCGTCGAAACAGGCCGCCGTTCGGCGCCGGCGCGTTGCCCGAGTGCTGGAAAAACTCTATCCCGAACGCTTCTCGGAACTCTCGGCCTCACTTGCGGGGCACTACGAGTTTGCCGGCGACGTTGCCAACGCGGCGCGTTGCTACTTGGAAGCGATTCGCCGATCGATTTCGATTGGAGCGCTTCACGAGGCGCGAACGCAGAGCGAACGCGCACTTGCGCTCGGCGCCGCGGCGCGCATGCGGGCGGATCTTCTGCTGGAAAGCGTGACGATCGAGTCTCGAAGCGGCGACCTGGAGTCGCGCAACGCCGCGCTGCTAGCGTTGGAAAACGTCGATTCGGAACTTGGCGATCCGGAAGTTCATCGGGCGACGCTGCTGCATCGAATGGAGTTTGCGACCACCGCGGGCGATCGCGCGATGTTGGAGCAAGCCGGTGCCGCTCTGCGCGCGTGCGTCGCCGATGACGATGCGCTGGGCAGCGCGGCATTGCACTTGGCCGAGGCAGACATGGCGTTTACCTTGGGCCGCTTGGCGGAAGCGTACGACTCGGCCAATGCCGCCCTGACCTATAGCCGGGCAGCAAACGACGAAGCCGGGGCAACGCGTGCGCTTTGCCTTTTGGCTCAGGTAGAGGCCCATCAGGGGCATTTGTCGGCAGCCGAGGGATTATTCGACGAAGCCGCACGGGCTGCCGAACGGGCCGCCGATCCGGTCCTCGAACAGCTCGCGTTGAGCAGCGGGTTTACCGTCGCGTATCAGCGCCGCGACATCCGGCGCTGCCACGCGCTGAGCGTGCGCTGCTTGGAACTGGCAATAAAGCTGGGCGATCGGGTCGCCGAGGCGCAGGCGCACGGGCGCCTGGGGGTCACGCTCGACGCAGAGGGTGCAGGCTACGCCGAGGCGCGGCGGCACTACGCGGCGGCCGGCCGCATCTACGCCGAAAGCGGATACCTGGCCGGGAGCGCGGGCCAGCTGCTGAATCAAGCCTTGCTCGAGATGCGGCTCGGTTTTTTCGAACGGGCGCGCTCCTTCACGGAAAGCGCCATCGAGCTTTTCGAACGCGCGAGCGACGGGCGCGGAAGAGTCGGCGGGCTCTCGAACCTCGTCTTTATGCGCGCGTATACCCGGCAGGTTGCCGGCGCGCGGGAAGCGGCGGAGTTGGCGCTCAAACTCGCGCGCCAGCTTGGCTTTGGATTGATCGAGGCATCGGTGATGGAGAACCTCGCCTTCGCGGAGGCGGTGGCCGGCAACTATAGGCGGGCGATCGAGCTCACCGAGGCATCCTTCGAGCTGCGCTCGCAGTCGGAGTCGCAGGTCTGGTCGAGTACGACGCTGGCCAACCTCGCGCTTTGGCACGCTGCACTCGGAAATCTTCCGGCTGCCCGCGACGCGGTGCAACGCCTGCTCGCCGACGACGACTCGATCATGCGGGCAACGGACTGGCCGACGCATTGCTACTGGGCGGCGGCGCAAATCTTTCGAGCTGGCGGGGATTCCGCCGAGGCGGCGCGCGCGCTCAAACGAGCCAAGAGCCTTATGAAAGCTACGGCTGACGAACTCGAACTCGAAGATCGCGAGAGTTATTTGGCAATTCCCTGGCACCTCGATTTAGTGCGAGCGGCCGAAGGCAACGTCTGGCCCGATCCGCCAAGATAGACCTACCGGATAGTAAAGACGCGGTCGAGTCCGGTGACGGAAAGCGTCCGCAGAATCTCCTCGCGGCTGCAGCGAAGGACGATCTGAGCGCCCTTGAGGCGCGCACGGCGCAGCAGCGCGATCAAGCCCCGCAGCCCGTCCGTGTCGAGGATCGCGAGGCTGTCGAGGTCCAGGACGACTTGTTCGGCCCCGCGGAGCAGCGTCGCGTCGACGGCGGCCTCAACCGCAGCATAGTTCTCGGGGAGATAGTCGATCGAGGCGCCTTCGGCGCTTCGCTCCGGTGGGCGCATGTAGCTCGGGAATCGTGCGTAGCGCGGGAAGAGGGTGAACGCGGACATCGGGCGGCTCCTTCACGGTGTGGGTGATTCGGCCCTCATCGTAACCCACCGCGCGTACGAAAACGTTCGTTCAGGGTGTCAAGGCGAAGACGGTGCCGAAGCCGCTGGACCGGCCGCCGGAAGTCGTGCCATACAGCGTGCTGTCGAGCGCCACGAGCCCGCCGATGGGCACGCTACCGTCGGCGCCGTCGAAGCTGTGCAGTACTCGTTCTTTGCCCGCCGGAGTGATCTCAAAGACAGTCCCGTCACCGCTGGCGCCCCCGTACTCGGTCGTTCCGTAGAGATTTCCGTTGTAGGCGAGCAACGGCGCCAGCGGTGATCGGCCGTCGCTGTTGCTGCCAAATGCGTGGAGAACGTGCTCGGTCCCGGCGGTCGTCGCGCTGAACACGGTGCCGCCGTACGCCTTCCCGCCGCCTTCAGTCGTGCCGTACATCACGCCGTCCAGCACCGCGAGGCCCGCGACCGGCGCCTCGCCGTCGCCGTTATATCCGCCTTTGAACGCATAGATTATCTTCTCGCCGTAACCCGAAGTCGTGATGCTGAAGATGGTTCCCTCCGACCCGTTCTCCACGCCGCCGGACTGCGTCGTGCCGTAGAACCGGCCTTTGATCTCGATCAGATTGCCGCAGGGCGAAGCGCCGTCCGGCGCAGCGACGAACGCGTAGAGTTCGCGCTCCTTGCCCGCCGGCGTGATCCGGTAAAACGAGCCGTCGTTGTCGTCTTGGTTGCCGCCGGATTCGGTCGTCCCGTAGAGCGTTCCGCTGAGATCGATGAGCCCGCTGTCGGGGAGCGCGCCGTCCCAGCCGCCTTTGAAATCGTACGTCCAGAGTTCGGTCCCGTTCGTCTTGAGCGCGTAGACGGTTCCGTTGCCTGAGTTGCCGGGCCCCGTGAAAGTGGTCCCATAGAAAACACCGTCTTGCGCGAGAAGCGTGCTGTGTGGGTCCCTGCCGTCGGAAGAGAAGCTATGAACCAGCGTTTCCTTACCGGTGGTCGTCAGGCCGAACACCGTGCCGTAACCGTTGGTGCCGCCGCCTTGTGTCGTGCCGTACAGCACGCCGTTTAGCGCGATCAATCCGGCACCTGGGCCGGCGCCGTCGCTGCCGTTAAAGGTGAAGATCGTTTTGAAGTTGCCGTGCTCAGGCTTCGCGGGCGCGCGCTCGCCGAGCGCGGCCGGGGGGACGACGTTCGACGACGGTGCGCGCGCGCAGGCGCAAATGGCGACTGCGAGCGCTATCGTTCCAGCGACGCCTCTTATCATAGGTGACGGCTGCGCTTCGAAGGTACGGGGCTGCGTTCCTCGGAATTGCGCGATATGAAGTTCGTCGTTGCCGCCTGTCTTCTCGTCGCCGGCACGACGGCATGTTCGCAGCCGGGCGGCTCGCTCGAGCTGCCGCGCAGTGCCGCCGCGAAAGCCGCGCCGTCGTCCTCAGCATTCAAGACGATTGTGTTGTTCGATCGTTCGAATGGCTGCGCGCCGTACGCAGGGCCCGTCGCGCTGGAATCTTCGCTGTACGGCACCACGACCTGCGGCGGGCGATTCGGCAACGGCGAGATCTATAGCCTCACGACCGCCGGTAAGTTTCAGATCGTGCACAGCTTTTCGAGCGATGCAACTTACCCGTACGCGCCGGTTGCCGCCGTGGGCCAGACTCTCTATGGAACGGCAGCCGGCGGCG
>JABCZE010000072.1 GCA_013289785.1 Vulcanimicrobiota bacterium
CAAGCATGAGTCGTGCGAGAACTGCATGGCGCATTGCGGTTACGAGCCGACGGCGGTCATTCGCACGACGGGATCTATTAAGGAATCGATTCGCGCCGCAATGAACTAAGGGGCGGTGAAAGCTAGTCGCCTCGGTTTAGCAATTGCGCTCGCTTGGCTCGTTGCGTGCTCGGGCCGCGGCAGCGGTCCCTCCAATCCTTTGCCGCAGGCCCCCTTCGCCATTGGCGGAGCGCGGGAGTCACTCCACACCGAGCTTCCGGAACCGCCCGTCGTTCGCTCAGTCGACGGGGTCGCGAGACTTTCGCTGGTTGCGACCGAAAACTATTCGACGGGGCAGCCGACCTTCGCTTATAAAGGCAAGCTTCAGGTCATTCCAACGATCGTAATCAACCCGGGAGATTCGATCGACGTCAAGGTGACCGACCAACTGCCAACCGAACCGCCGCCGCGGATGCCGCCCGGCCCGATGACGGACATGGGCACCGCAGACGACATGAATCTGCATTTCCACGGCTTCGGATCGTCGCCGAAAAAGCCGGGCGACGACGTTCTTACCACCCTGGCTCTGCCCGGCCAAACGCTCCATTATGTCGTCCACGTGCCCAGCAATCAGGAGCCGGGCCTCTACTGGTATCATCCGCACGTGCACGGCGAGACCAGCTTTCAAGTCGGAGAGAGCGGCATGTCGGGCGCGATTATCGTCGAGGGGCTCGAACGCCATCTGCCGCGGCTGTCGAAAATGAAGCAGCGTCTCATCGTCGTCCGCGCGACGGGAATCGGCGACGACGTGCAGCCGCAGCACAGCAACACGTCGCCCTGCACGACCAAAGACCATCTGACGGTTTCGCTCAACGATGCGGTGCGCCCGAACATCACCATTGCGCCCGGGGAAAAGCAGTTCTTTCGGCTGCTCAATGCGACTGGGCATAAGACGCTGCGACTCAGCGTCGAGGGCGAAAAGCTCGAGCTGGTTGCGATCGACGGTTTTGCGCTGGATACGTATCCCGGAACGCCGCCGACCGAGATGGAGTCGACGCTAATTGTACCGCCGGCCTCGCGCGCCGAGTTCGTCGTTACCGGGCCCGCGAGCGGTCACGCGCAGTTTCGGACGCTCTGCTACAACACCGGACCCAACGGCGATCCAGATCCCGAAATACTCCTGGCGAACCTCAACGCACCGCAGGGCCGTGTGCGCGCCTCGCTTTTGCCCGAACCGCTTGTCGTCGGCTCGCCGCTCCCCCGCAACGCCTACACAACCCAGCTCCCGCCGCCCGCGACCAAGCGCGTCGTCATCTTTAGCGAGAACTCGAAGCCGAAGTTTTTCATCAACGGCCAAGCGTATTCGACCAAGGCTAAACCGATGTTCGTCGTTCACGTCGGCACGGTTGAAGAGTGGCACGTCGTGAACGTTACGCAAGAAGTGCACGACTTTCACATCCACCAGCTTCATTTCTTGGTGCAGAAAATCAACGGTGTGCCCGTCAGCCACCCGTTCTGGGCCGACAGCTTCCTCATTCCGCATCGCTCCACCAGCGGAGGCAAAGGCGTCCCGGGTTCGCTCGATCTCTTAATGGACTTCCGCGATCCGCTCATTCGCGGCGAGTTCTTGTTTCATTGCCACATCCTCGATCATGAAGATCAAGGCATGATGGCCAAGATCGAGGCTATTTAGCACCCGTGTCACCCTGAGCGCTTCGACTTCGCTCAGGAGAGGCTTCGTCGAAGGGCCCACCCGTGTCATCCTGAGCGGAGTCGAAGGACGACGGGTCTAGCCGGGGTACTTGTAGCGCATTACTTTTTGTAGGTTGATGCCGCGGATGATTCCGTTGGCGTGGTAGGTCAAGCCCCACGAATCGATCGACGACATATCGGGAAAGATGCAGGCTTCCAGCGTTTGGTCGACCGAGTTTTTGTTGTACCAGCCGCCGCCGGCACCCGAATCTCCACCGAACTGATCCGAACCGCCCAACAGCGTGCAGTAGCACGAGGCGGGATTTCCTCCGCACGAGCCGACCGCCGGCTTCAGGATATAGGCCAGCGCGGCCAGCGACGGTTTGGTCGTGTAGAGCGTCTCCAACAGAATGTGGATGCGCGAGCCGTCTTTCTTGCTGGTGTACTGGCAAAAGGGTCGATCGCCCGCGAGGAAGAGCAGATTTGAAGAGTTGCTGCCGTAGACCGGACGGCGAATCACGACCTCGCCACCGGTCTGTTTGCAGTAGGCGCCCGCGGCCGTTCGCGTAACAGCCGGCGCTGAAGCGGTTGTGGCGACGGGAGGCGATGCGTTTGTGGCCATGGTGCCGCATCCCGCGAACGCAACGCTTGCAACGCCCAGCAGTGCTAGAAATTGAAGTTTCATATCACTATGCTACTACCGTGCGAGCTCGCGGCAGGCCTTTGCCCCCAAGGAAACATCCTGGCAATAGGAGTAGTGTAAGCTAGCGCGCATGATTAACGGAGAAGCGATTCTTGCGGCCGTGCTCTCACTTCGGGACGCGACCGAACAAAGTTTCAAACGTCTCGAGGCCGAGATGGCCGAGGGATTCGGCGCCGTTGCGCGACGCCTTGAGAAGGTAGAACGTCGCCTTGACGCCTTGGAGACGCGGTTCGACCGCTTCGAGGTGAAAGTGCTCCAGCGTTTCGACTCGCTCGAAGTGCGCCTGACCACCGTCGAGCAAAGATAGGGGTCCGATCGCGCACAGCGATCGCGTCTTTCTCACCGGCGCAACCGGATTCGTCGGCTCGCACATTCTTCGCGAGCTGCTCGACGACGGCTATCAAGTGCGCGCCCTCGTTCGCGGGGGGAGGCGGGTTGACGAGCGTGCGGAGGCGGTCCAGGGCGATCTAAGAAACGTGGGCGCATTTGCAAACGCGCTGCAAGGATGTCGCTACCTCATTCACTGCGCGGCGCTTTATACGTTCGCGCCGCGGGCCAAGCGCGAGATAGCGGCGGTCAACGTCGAGGGAACCGCGAGCCTCATGCTGGCAGCGGAGCTTGCCGGCGTCGAGCGCGTGGTCCTGACGTCGAGTTCGGCAACGCTCGGTCACGCGCACAGCGGCTACCACCGCTCCAAACTCGACCAAGAACGTGCCGCGTTTGCGTCGCGCGTTCCCGTGCTCGCGCTGCTTCCGACGGCCCCGGTCGGGCCGGGCGATTCGAAGCCGACGCCGACCGGCAAACTCGTGCTCGATTTTGCGCGCGGCAAGATCGTGGCGAAAGCCCCGGGAGGCGGCGGCATGAACCTGGTTGCCGTCGAGGACGTCGCGCGCGCCCACGTAGCCGCGTTGGAGCGCGGGAGAATCGGCGAACGTTACGTGATCGGCGGCGAAGATCTCTCGATGGACGAGATTTGGCGGCGATTGGCCGAAGTCACCGGCCGCCCGATGCCGAAATGGCGCGCGCCCTACGCATTGGCACTCGGTGCGGCGTATTGCGACGAGCTACGTTGCCGCATCGCCGGCTCCGAGCCGAACGTTCCGCTGGAAGGCGTGCGACTCTCGCGCGAGCGCATGTACGCGGATTCGTCGAAAGCCGGCGCCGAACTCGGCTACGAAGCCTCTCCAATAAAGGCGGCGCTCGAACGCGCCGTCAGGTGGTACCGGGACGCCGGGATGGCCTAGCCCTTCAAAAACGGTTTGCCTTCGTGCGCGACCAGCAGATCGTGCATATCGTTGGCGTGGTCTTCCTCTTGGGCCAGAATGCCCTCCAGCATAATGCGCGTGGTCGGGTCCTTGTCGGCAAAGAAACGAATCAAATCGCGGTAGTGCTCCACCGCAATGCGTTCGGCCACGAGATTCTCTTTGATCATGTCGATCAGCTTCGTCGCGGTGCCGTATTCGGTTGCCGAGCGCGTAGCGAGACCCTGCGGGTCCATGTTGGGCGTGCCGCCAAGCTGATTGATGCGGTTGGCGATCTTCTCCATGTGTTCGGTTTCGTCGCGCGCGTGCTCGGCAAACTCGCCTTTGACGCTTTCGCTGTCGATGCCGACGGCCGCGATGTTGTGCATCGTGTAGCGGAGAACGCAAACGATCTCCGTGGCCAAAGCACCCTGCAGAAGCTCAATCGCTTGCGCGACGTCACCTCCGTAGTTTTGCGTGAGCGCGCCTTGCTCCATATTCTCTTTCGCGCGCCGGCGCAGCTCGGTGATATCGCTGAGGAAAGGTTGGCTGGAGGTTGTCATGACAGCCTCCTTTTTCCCGAAGACGCAAGACTCATGCTGCCCGAAGCCAATTCCTCGGCCGGCCGTGAGGGTGAGGGGCGCCTGCATGCTACGATGCACCGATGACGATACCTCCGCCGGTAAACCCGGGCGTCACCCTCATCGCGGCGACGTCGCTGGAATGCAACGCGTTGCGCCGCGTTCTTCCCGAGGCGCGGATCGTGAAGGTCGGGATTGCGCTTGAGGGTTTGAAGGTTCCGCTGGGCGATACGGTCGTGAGCTGCGGTCTGGCGGGGGGACTGCGGGCCGATCTTCCGACCGGAACGGTCTTGATTCCGCGAGAGGTTCGCCGCCCAAGCGGCGAGACGCTGGTCTGCGATCGCGAGCTGGTCGAAGCGCTGACGCAGGGAGCGCGCTCGCTGGGAATCGAGCCTGTTTTTGATGCGATGCTCACGGCAGATGCGATCGTCAACGGCGCCGGGCGCGAAATATGGGCGGCGCGAGGATTTGCCGGGGCCGATATGGAGACCGGTTGGATCGTAGCGCCGCGGGTTGCGGCGGTGCGCGTCGTGCTCGATACCCCGCGTCGCGAGCTGTCGGGAGAATGGGCGACGCCGCTGCGGGCGATACTTAAACCGAAGAATTGGGCCCAAGCGACGTGGTTGGCGCGCGAGGCGCCGCGCGCGGCGCGGCTGGCCGCTTTGGTGCTTGGAGCAACGCAGGGCATCGGCGGGCGGGTCCGTATATCGCGCCAATGGTAATCGAGCGCATCGACTCCCCGGCCGACGTCAAACGGCTGAAGCGCGAAGAGATCGACGTCCTCGCAAGTGAGATCCGCGAACTCCTGGTCAGCACGTGTGCCGTCAACGGTGGGCATCTCGCGCCCAATCTGGGCGTCGTCGAGCTGACGCTGGCGTTGCATCGCGTACTCGACCTCCCGACGGACAAACTCGTCTGGGACGTCAGCCACCAAACGTATGTGCATAAGATCCTCACCGGCCGGCGGGACCGGTTCGGGACGATCCGGAAGGGTGGCGGCCTCTCCGGTTTTGCGATGCGCAGCGAGTCGCCGTACGACCCCTTTGGAGCCGGGCACGCCAGCACGTCGGTCGCCTCGGCGCTCGGCATGGCGTTGGCGCGCGATTTGGTCGGCGGCGACGAAACCGTCGTCGCGGTGCTCGGCGACGGCGCGCTCACCGGTGGCCTTGCATACGAGGCGCTCAACAACGCCGGCGCGCTGCGAAGCCCGTTTATCGTCATTTTGAACGATAACGAGATGTCGATTGCGCCCAACGTGGGTTCGATCGCCGCTTATCTCTCGGTCCTGCGCACCAAACCGTTTGCCAACTTCGTCAGGCGAACCGGAAAGGAAATGCTCAAGCGCATTCCTTTAGGGTCCGCGGCGAAGCGGGCCATCGAAGGCGCGGAGATCGGCGCGATGCACTTTATCGGCCCCGCCGAAAAGGCGGCCGTGATCTTCGAGGAACTGGGATTTCGCTACATCGGCCCGGTTGACGGCCACAACTACGAGGTGCTCGTCGACGCGCTGCAAACCGCAAAAGATTTCGACCGCCCCGTGTTGCTGCACGTTCGCACGGTCAAAGGAAAAGGCTACGAACCGGCCGAGCGCGACTCGCGAACCTTTCACGGCATCGGCGCCAACGCGTTCGAGCCGAGCAACGGCGGAAAGAAGAGCGCGCCGGGCGGGCGCCCGAAGTTTTCCGACGTTTTCGCCGACGCGATGATCGCCGTTGCCGAAAAGGACCCGCGCGTAGTCGGCATTACCGCGGCGATGCCCGACGGCACCGGCCTCGCGAAGTTTGCACGGCGCTTCCCGGAGCGGTACTTCGACGTCGGTATCGCCGAAGCGCACGCGGTCTGTTTCGCGGCGGGCCTAGCGTCGAGCGGATTGCGGCCGGTTTGCGCGATCTACTCGACCTTCTTACAGCGGGCCTACGACCAAGTGGTGCACGACGTCGTCGTACAGAGCCTGCCGGTGGTTTTCTGTATGGACCGCGCCGGGTTCGTCGGTGACGACGGTCCGACGCACATGGGCCTCTACGACATCGCATTCATGCGCACGCTGCCCAACATGACGCTGATGGCGCCACGGAATGAGGCCGAACTGCAGCCGATGCTTGAGCACGCGCTCTCGCTCAACGCGCCTTCGGGGATCCGCTATCCGCGCGGCTCGACCAGCGGCCGTCACGACCTCCCGCTCGCGCCGCTTGTCCACGGTAAGGCGGAGGTGTTGCGCCGCGGCCGTGACGTAGCGATCATGGCTTACGGCACGAGCGTGGACATTGCGCTCGACGCGTTCGATGCTTTGAGCGACGGGCCGCAAATCACCATCATCAACGCCCGTTTTGCCAAGCCCCTGGATGAGTCGCTACTGCTGGCGCTCGCGGGGGAGCATACGCACCTCATTACCTTGGAAGAGCACTCGCTCGCGGGCGGCTTCGGCTCGGCGGTTGCGGAGTTCGTCTCCGATCGCGGACTCAAAATACGGGTGGAGCGGATGGGCGTTCCAAGCGTATTAGTGCAGCATGATTCCCAAGAGAAGCAGCGCGCGCTATTCGGTCTAACCGGCCAGGCACTCGCGGGCCGCGTCCGGCAGGTCTGCGCACGCGAAAGGGCTGGGGTTCCCTAACCGGCGAGCCGAGCGGCGGTCCTTAGATCTTCAAGGACGCAGAGCTCCTGGCTATTCGCTTGGCAAGCTCCTCTATCTCACCGATCCTGGCGAGACTCTGTTCCCGTTTCCTTTTCAAAGCTTCGGCGCGCTCGTTAGCACTCTGGGCTTCCTGCTCGGCTTCCACCCGCGCCGCTTCATATGTCACGACGAGTTCGGTAGCTTCGCGTTCTTCCGCTGCCGCGGCACTAACGCTTGCGGCGCAGTCCCGCAGCCGAGTTTCATGTTCGGCGAGCCGAGCGGAGCACTGTACGGCGGCCTGGAGAGCCTCTTGTAACCGCTGCTCCGCCTGTAAGACTTGGGCTTGAACGCTTTGCTCTTCCGTGCGTGCCGCGGCCGTGAGTTCGTCCAGATTTAGCCGCTCTGCCGCCAAGGTGCTGCGGCGCTCTGCAGCGGCTCGAGCGACTTCCTTACTCTGCTTCCCGAGAAGCGCCGCGGCATTCGCCTTCTGGGTAGCTTCCGCGAACTCTCGCTCGGCTTGAGTCGACATGGCCTCGGCCTTAACGCGCTCCTCAAGCGCAGAACATCCCTGTAGGAGGGCCTGGGCGACTTCACGCTGTTCCGCCAGAAGGTTCAGCAGGGCCGTGAGCCTCGTGTCCGATCGGGTGGTCGTCTGGGCTGCTTCCGCCTCACG